>JBBQGY010000052.1:0-10118 GCA_038323435.1 Acidimicrobiales bacterium | reverse complement strand
CAGGTACCGCGTGGAGCCAAGCATTGCTCGTGCTTCGGTGATCTCGAGGTCGGTCTGGCCAACGTGCGCGCCGTGCGCTCCAATCGCGTCGACAAGGTGGACGCGATTGTTAATGATCAGGGTCACATCAGTATCTCGTAGGACCGTCATGACTTCACGGCCGACTGCGACGAGTCCCTCATCCGTGGCGTCCTCGTCGCGAAGTTGCACAACGAGAACACCACCCGCAACCGCTGCCGAGACCGTAGCTGCGACACCGAACTGACCGCACGCGGCGGAATCCGCCACTAAATAGATCGACAGATCCAGTGGTGCTCTGCGCATGCTCAACCGATCCTCACTCGATTAGCCAACTCGGTTGGTTCGATAAGGGCGAGTTCGTCGAGCAGGGCGACCGCGAAGCCACCCGGCCCACGAGCCCGCGCGGCCGCTGCTTCGCCGGCCACGGTCAACGTGGCAGTTGCCGCCGCAGCCGCGATCACGGCATCTGGTGTCACCGCCGCAAAGGCGGCCATCAGCGCACCGAGGGCGCAGCCAACGCCGGTGACACGGGTCAGCCAGGCGTGGCCGTTGGTGAGGCGGAGTGTTCGTCTGCCGTCGGTGATGTAGTCAATCGGGCCACTCACGGCGATGACCGTCTCGTGTTGATTAGCGAGGAGCACTGCCACCTCAGCGGCGGAATCGGGGGAGTCCACCGACTCGACCCCCCTGCCGCCTTTGCCACCGGCTAAGGCGAGGATCTCGGACGCGTTACCGCGAACGATTGTCGGGCGCCCTTCCTCCAAGAGATGCTGTGCGAGATTGGTCCGCCATCTCAAGACCCCCACGGCTACCGGATCGAGTACCCAGGGGGTTCGTGCCAGTTGGGCGCCGGCCACGGCCTGGTGCATCGCGGCAACGTTCTCTTCGTAGGGCGTACCGAGGTTCACCAACACGCCCCCGGCGATGGCCGCGAACTCGTGGGCTTCGCGCGGGTTGTCCACCATGGCGGGCGCCACCCCAACGGCCAGCAGGACGTTGGCCGTCCATCCCGCTACGACGATGTTGGTCAGACATTGCACCAGTGGCGGTCGGTCGCGCAGCGCGGCGAGAGCATCGGCGAGGTCCTGCGGGGTCACGGTTGAAGTCACACTCACGGTGCTGACGTCCCTTCGCTAGTACGAGCTAGATCAGGTTCGACGGGTGTGTTCTCAGCCTCTGCCAGGATCCTGCGCAGTCGCACCCCGCGTCACGACTGAAATTTTAGCGCAACTTCATCACGGGAATTGAAAGTAGTTGAGAATTATGGCGATGAGGATCGCTCGAGTATCGTGCGCGTGGTCGTGGTGTAATTTTGGTGAGTTATTGGTCAGGGTCATCTAGCTGGACTTGCCCCAACCATCACGTTCGGAACATAACGAGAGCAGAAAACACTTTTTTTGACCACCAGGCGCGACGTTATTGGTCTTTGCTCCGTGATTGTTGAACACACTGATATCGCGACCACGCCAGTGCGGGCAATCGCAAATCAGTCTTGGCGTTCCCCGTCGACAACATCCGCAGATGCCGTCGCCCAGTACCCTAAGAGTTCTTCTGCACCCGTGCGCAAGCGTTCCATGATGTCGGCGACCGAGCGGATATCGGAGAGTTCGCCGACTCCGTGCCCAGCGTTGACGTGGACACCACGTTCGCTACTTCGCTCGATGTCGTTCGCGGCGACTGCACGCGCCTTTGCATTAGTTCTGAGTTCGTCCTCACGTCCTGTCCACTCCATCAGGGTCTCGCTGCGCAGCACTCGCTCGGGGAATCTCGAGGGCCACGGGTAGCCGAGGGCGATGTCGCAGACGCTCGTCGTAACAGTGTCGGTTTCGCTTGCTCTTAGGAGAGCATCTCGTGCCGCGGGCGACGTCAATGCCTCGGGACAGGCACTGAAGGCGGTGCCAATCCATGCCCCTGACGCGCCCGCGGCGAGCACTGCAGCCAGTCCTCTCGCGGACGCGATGCCTCCCGCGACCAAAACGGGGACCGAGACGGCGTCGAGCACCGCGGTCATCAAGGGGAGGGTTCCGACCAGCGGATCTCCGTGGCCTCCGCCCTCTGAACCTCTAGCTACTAGGACCTGGATCCCGGCATCTTCCGCCTCGCGAGCTTCCTTGACGCTGCAGACCTGGGTGGCGGTAACTACGCCGGCCCCCTCAACACGCCGAATCCACGACCAATTATTGCCGAAGCTGACTGAGATCAACACCGGGGCTGCCGCAATCGCAGCGTCGAGGAGACCAGTTTCGCGCTCCAACGCCCAGTCAAGGAGGCCGATTCCGAACGGGAGTTGCGAGCGACGAGGAATTTCACTCTCCCGTTGGAGAAGGGCAATCGTTCCGGCACTCCCGATGCCGATCATCCCGAGTCCGCCCGCCCTAGCGACCGCCGACGCGAGACGGCCGCCGGCCACACCTCCCATGGGAGCGTTCAGCACGGGAATCCGAAGACCCATCGTTCGCGACCACGAGGTGCGGAGCGTTGCCATTGCCTACGCCACCTTTCGTGCACGATAATTCGATGGTCCGTTGATGGCGCGCATCGATCGCAGTTTGCCGACGAGCCCAAACGAACTCATCGTTGAACTACGTTCCATTGGCAGTCCGTTCGGTGAACGCTGTCCTCGAGCACAACGCCACATTCGGCGCAGGCCAGCTGCGCCCGCGGGAGCCGACATTCTGGTCGTAACCACACGAGAGTTCAGCAACCCGATCATCGGCCTCGCCGCAGTGGAAGTCGTTGATGACCCTCTTCATATTCTCAGAATATCCTTTCGTTCGAAAGCCTGTTCAGGAGTATCGACGGCGATGCTGCATTGGTTTATTGAGTAAGAGAAGTTCGCGAAGAAGAGCTCACGGTCTTCTTTCACGCACACGTAATCTTGCGTCTTGCGTCTTGCGTCTTGCGTCGTGCGACTTTCGTCTTGCGTCTTGCGGCTGCGTCTGCGTCTGCGTTAGCGAACGAACCACCGCTTGTGTTCGAGTCAAGACAAGACCAGGCATCGCGGGCGATACAACCAATGGGATGAGAATTCAAGTTGTAGACCTGTGGACAATGAATTGGAAGCGACGGACAACGTGTCTACGAGCGTGTTCCTCGTCGATTATGTCGTTCGATTACTAGTTGGCCTACGCGTTGTCGAAGTCGAGGTGGTTGTTCTGAATAGTCGTGGACTACGAGTCGTTCTATGGGATGCGAAAGTGCTAGTCGCACGAATGAAGCCGAACGCGGCCGGCAGCACCGATCAGGACATGTCGAATTGAACGCGAACCCGGCGTCGCGTTGCAGACATCGCTCGGGGTGCGAAGTCGTGAACACGCTGCGTGTTGGAAAAGCGAATGGTCGCGATTACGATCGCTGGCGTTGCGAATTGGACATCCGCAGCGGCCAATGACATTTCCGATTCGGCGACGTCAGACGACGAGGGCGACAAGACACTGCGGCGCATTGATCGGCGAGTTTTAGACGGTTGGAGTTACCTTCTACCGCGCAGTGCACGACCCAATACTGCGTCGTAGGACGTGAGTCCTTCACGACTCAGGCGAGCTTCGGGTCCAGAAGCGATGCTGACACGTTCGGGAATCATTCCCCACACCGCCACTTTTTGTTCCTTCCACCACGCCAAGGCGGCTTCGAGATCGTTCGTACCAAGACGCGCGGCGCAGATCACGACGCCTCGCGGTTTCGAGGGCGGAATTAACTCGAGGGTGGCGCTCACCCGCGAGTACTCAACACCACCCGCACGAGTTGGGATTACAACCGCATCGGCCAAGGCGACTGCCGCCTGCGTGGCGCGTTCGTTGCCGGGAGGCGTGTCGACGACGACCATACCGCTCGCGCGTTCGATCGCGCGCGTCGCGGTGCGCTCCGAAGGCGACTCGATGACGTCAATTCCCGGTAGGGGCCAGAGCTCGAGCCACTCTGCGGCCGACGCCTGGGGGTCAGCATCAATGAGTGTCACGGGGTCGTAGCCGCGCTCTACTGCCGCCGCGGCAAGATAGATCGATGTCGTCGATTTCCCGACGCCGCCCTTCAGTGAAGTCACGATGATGTTCATAGCGGAATGTTACGCCGCGATCCGACGATCGAAATGGGCCGAGTCACGAAGCGCGTAACTATGAACGCGCATCGAAAACAGCCGCACTGAGGTAATCGTGACAGTCCATTCAAAGTGCGCACTTTCGGCACTTCGTCGCCCTCTCGAGTCTCGATCCCGGCACCATGGAATGAAAGGGACGAGCACGTTGCAAAGGGCCGTTGTCGTGGTCGACAAGGTCGTTGCATGACTTCCCTCTCATCACAACGACCCCAACTCTTGAAGACGACCGGAACCGGCTTTCTCTAGATTCACATCTGACTGGATTGTTTATGCAGGAGGATCGTGCACTGAAGATGTTCCGAGCCCGATCTCTTCTGGGCCGTTATTCGCTCGTTCTGAACGTGACGCGACGGGGAGTCGCTCGACTCGTTGGAAGGGATTCCCGACCATGGTGCTTAATGCGCCATTGCACTACGAACCCGAGGGCCAGTGCTGGACCGCGCCGGAGGAGTCAGCATTCTCGCCCGGGTATGGCGGGACCCTGGTCACTAACTTCCGACGGAAAGTAGTCACCGCGAACGAGTCGTGGAAGGCAACGAGTTCGGTTTCGCCACGGTATCGGTACTCGACGCTGCATTTGCCCAACCTTTGAGCCCGAGCTTCGCTGAGACTTACATTGTCGAACGCCGGTTCAACACTGAGCACAATCCCACTAAGGGTTCGTGCAACTAGCGCTCAGTCCCAGGTCCAAACACAATTCTTCTTTATGTCGCCTTCTTGATATGTCGCAGTTAGACACACAAGGAGTTGTTCGACGCACTGCGGTGTCCTGAGCGTCGAACTCAACGAGTCGCTAAGTACGCCTGACCCATTTCTTTCAAACGGGAGTGAATCCCGTTCATTGCATTGATGTTAGGTAGTTGATCCTTACGGATCTTCGCCACCACGGTGTAGTTGGTGTCAACGACGTTCGCGATCGGTGCCAGCGACGTTTGCGATACGAACTGATATGAGTCCATGACTGACAACCCGGTAAGTTCAGCAACCCACTGCACCATTTGAACTTGGCTTATACGAAAGGCATCCTCCAAAGGTTTCGTCGAACCAGTGGTGATGACTTCGGTGTCACTTTCTAGTCGGGGCCAGAGCACAGGCGAGGTTCCCTTTATGAGATCAATGACCATGACCGTATCCATCGCGGTTTCCACGGCGACACCGCACGTTTCGCCTTCACCCTGGCGGGCGTGTCCGTCGCCAAAGCTGAACAACGCACCCTCGACGTTGACACCGAGATAACACGTCACGCCACTTCGCATCTCGGGCGTATCCATATTGCCGCCCCAGTCACCGGGCGTGAGCGCCGAACGGGCCTCATTCAGCGCCGGCGCGACGCCAACGGTGCCGTGCATCGGATCGAGAGGCAGGGTATAGGTCGCGTTCGACTCGCGAGCCTCATAACGAACAGTGCGATGATCTTTGTCGATCGTGTACATCCACGTCATTTCGGGCAACGGCTGGTGGAGCATTTGCGTGAAGCCGTTGGCGGTCAGCGCGCCAAAGAGCGGCACGGTGGTGGAGAAGCCGAGCGCGTGGCGTGGCTCAATGCTGGCGAAGTGAACTGCCAGCACGTCGCCCGGCATCGCACCCTCCACGTAGAAAGGGCCGGTCTGGGGGTTCAAGAATCGCGGGTCACACACTTCACTCACGCGGTCGTGCACGGAATGCAATTTGCCCGCGAAACAGTCAAGGCTGCTGGTGTCGAGAATTGAGCCGGGCGTTATCGAGGCGCGGGCCTCAACTCCACCAAAGGTATACACGAGTTGACTGATGTCGCCCTCGTGATCGACCTCGTAGCGAAGGACTGACACGTCACTCATTACTACCCCCTCTGTGATTTCACCTTACTGTTCCGGTGTGATCATCCCGTTAAATAGAACGAGCAGGATAATCGCTACGAGGTTTATTCGTGGACGGTCGCTACGGCTTCAACTGCCGCGGGCTGACTCTTGCGAAGTTTGATGAGCCACGCAATACCAACCAGCATCCAGAGGCCTACCGCCCACGCACCGTACGAAAGTGGCTTCGGTAGGGCGGCGATGAATTTGAGTCCAGGAATACCCGTAATGCCGGCGGCATTCAAAAAACCTGGTATCAAAAAGAGAAAGCCGAGGATTGGAACGCCAATGTGGAGGGCGAACTTGCGCTCCTCCTTGCGGTGCTTCGAGTAGTAGCCAATACACGCCAAGTTGGTCACAGCGTACACGAGAACGACGATCACCACGAGACCAGTGGCCACTATGCCGAACGCCTGCGTTGGTCCGTACTTCCAGCCGAGTAAAAGTCCAATGAGGAGTCCCATCACCAACTGAACAATGAGTGCGTTCTGGGGTGAACGGTGTCGCTCGTTCAACTTCGCGAGTGATTTGGGAAATGCTCCCGCGCGTCCAAAGGCGTACGCGGTTCGAGTAAATACGTTCGTGCCGGCGATGGCGTTGGCCAGCGTTGAGTTGATTATCGCTATGAGCACCAGGAGCCAAAAGACGATCGAGACTGAGTTCGCGAGGCCGTCCCACGGTACGCCGTTCGCTGACGCGGCAAACCCCGTGAACTTCTTAGGTCCATAGGCGACGTCGGCGGCGTAGGTCGACAAGATGTACAAAATCCCGATCGAGACCGTCGCGATCATGATGGCCTTTGGAACGTTCTTTCGAGGTTCGCGCGTCTCCTCGGCCATTGGAGCGGCAGCTTCGAAGCCAGAAAACGCGAGCAACGTGAATACCGAGCCGGCAATAACTCCACTCCACCCCTTATATCCAGGAGCGTTGGCGTACTTCACCGTGAAGGCACTCAGCGTGTTGTGGTGGCCCGCTTTCGCGATGAGCACGATTGAAAGTACGACGAATACCGTAATCTCGATGGCGCCCAGCACCGTGGAAGTCCTTGCTGAGGTCTTAATACCTAGCCACACCAAGTAGCACACGAGCGTCGTTCCAAGAGCCGTGAAGACCCACCAACTACCGAGGGGCACCGAAGCGGCTTTTGAGTGCCATTCACCCGCCACGGTGTAGCCGAGTTGCAACATCACGAGCGGCACAATCAATATTTCAACCGCGGCGTAGCCCCAACCGACGAGAAAGCCAACCCAAGGACGAAGGCCCACAGCACTGTATGTGGCAACCGACCCCGACGACGGGATGTGCTTCGCCAATTGACCAATGCTTGAAGCAGTGAAGAAGATGCCAACGAAAGCAAAGATCACCGCGAGTGGTAGTGCTCCGCCGGCCAACGGTGACCCAAATGGGATCGACGCCGCAATTGCGGCCGCGGGCGCCATTGAACAGATCGATTGAAAGGCAACTTCACGCAAGCCAATGGCGTTACGTTCCAGCGCTGTCTCGACGTTACTCAAGCTTCCTCCCCGATTAGTTCGTCCTGACACTACTGCATTGACTGCAATAAATGTTGTTGAACTTTCTCGGTATGGCGTTTTCAAGCGGTGAGCGCAACGAGTTCGGCGAGTTTCTCCATGGGCATCATATAGTCGAGCGTCTTGCGTGGTCGTCCGTTGAGGCTACGCTGGATCTTTCGAAGGTCAGCGGCTGAGTGTTTGGACAGGTCGGTGCCCTTCGGCATGTATTGGCGAAGAAGTCCGTTCTTGTTCTCATTCGATCCGCGCTGCCAGGGTGAGTGGGGATCACAGAAGTAAATCGGCACTCCGGTCTTCACAGTGAAGTCGACGTGTCGAGCCATCTCGGTGCCCTGGTCCCAGGTGATGGATCGCACGAGCTCCTTGGGCAACGTGGCAATCGCTTTGCGCATGGCCGACTCGACTTCGCGTGCTTCGTAACCGTTGGGCAGGTGCAACAAAAGTACGAAACGCGTCGTGCGCTCGACGAGCGTGCCCACGGCGCTTTGGTGGTCCTAGCCAATGATCAAGTCGCCCTCCCAGTGACCGGCACCGCGCGGTCCTCCACCTCGGCGGGCCGATCGGCAATCATCACCATGTTGCGAACCCGAGCGCCGCGGTTATGACCTCCCTGGGACTTGCGCACTGTGCGCCCCGAACGCAGGCAGCGCGCTAATTCCCGACGCCGTTCACCGCGGCCTTGCACGTAGAGCGACTGGTAGATCGTCTCGGGACTCACCTGCATCGTCGGGTCACCTGGGAACTCTCTTTTCAGTCGAGCGCTGATCTCCTCGGGAGACCAGAGGGACTCAAGGCCCCTCGTCACTTTCGCACAGAGCTTTGGATGCTGGCTCAGCTTGGTGGCCTTGGGCCGTCTAGTTTCGTGCTCGGCGCGCAGGTAGGCCGGCCGGACCCGGTAGTGCTCGACGGCGCCATTCGCCTTCACCTCTCTCGTCACACTCGAGGGGTGTCGCCCGAGTCCGCGCGCGATCTCGCTCATCGACTCACCGCGAGCCAGACCGAAGCGAATCTCTTCGCGCTCGTTGAGACTGAGTCGCCCCGCACGAGGCGTCCAAGAAACTGGCTTGGCCGCTCGGCGTTATGCCCCCCGTAGCGTCACGTGGATTCCCGGAACCGAGCAACCAACCTCCTTCGCAATATCACGAAGAATCGAGCCTTTCGATCGCAGTCGTCGAGCAAGTGCTCGTTGTTCAATGGTCAGGCGAGCAGCCACTCGTTACTACTTCAGTTAGGTCATCTCATTAGAGTTGACTCACCAAAGCGTTGCGCTGACCCCTTGGACGCGCCTATCCGAAACCCGAGTTGCACTAAAACACATCGAATCAGTAATCCGATTACAAACGCGACGTCGATTCCGCTAGCAGAACTGAGTTGGAGGCACGGTGGCTGCTCCATTTCGTCAACGGCTACGACGAGTCGACGACGAGAAAGTTATTCACGGTCGAATCCGGTTTGCGCAGCGGCAAATCACCGTGAAGCAGCTGGCACCGATGTTAACAAGGTGTCGATGCGATCATCCGAGGCGCGGTTCAATTATTCTGCATGCGCACAGAATCTTTGGAGCGGGCCGAAAGTTGAGCTCGGGTTCCCAGCATACGGTCGTGCTTGGCTTTCAACGGACCGGTGACGTGGCCGGTGTTTGTCAGTCAAAGCGAGATTCGCGCAAATCTCTTGTTCACACCTTGGACAGCCCCACCCTGAAGTGAGAGTTCGCGAACTTTGAAGCGGCCTGGGTTTCCCGGAGCTGATTCGGCTTGGGAATTTTGGGCGGACAACCCCGAATTTTCCTTCAGCAAGAATCTGTCGCTTCATAGTTGGCGAACGAACGACCGTTGTGTAAATGAAAAGGAGCGAGGTGTGTAGGAGAAAAATCATGAGATAAAAGATGTCGGCCAATTCTCAGCGACGAATCACTTGATCCCACCTTAATATTTGAGGGCCGCTCGGGTCTTGATCCCGGCACCTTGGGATTAAAAGGGACAAGCAAACTGTATTGAGGTGTTGCCTTGGTCGATGATGTCGTTGAATTACTGACAAACGTGTTGTTGCGTGTCGGTATCGTTTGTCTGATCAGTCGTGGTGTATGGGATGTTTTATGGGATGCGCAGGTAGTGAAAGGTTGATGGTTGTACACCTCCAACGGCAACACGGTCTGAGAAATCCCGAGGAGCTTGAGATGCAGAAAGGTCCGATCCGAAGGACGGCTTTTCTGGCCAACAATCGACGCAATGAGCACGTCGCCGATCGGGAAAGTCGTCATATTTGAGCTGATCCGTAATGGAGGGCCAGTTCGTTCTGAGCGTTCACCAGCGCTCGCCTCAGTCTGCAGAACGGATAAGTGTCTCCGTATACGACACGCTCAAGGTTTCAATTGCCGCCTCGGGCATTCCGAATTGAAGGGCACGAGTCGCCATGACAATGCCGGTACGGCCACGTTGGCCAAAGAGATCGTCAAGATATTGCAACGCCGTGGTCGTCGAGTTTCCGGCAATCGATCACGTCCCGCCGAGTGGTGTAACTCCAAGGGAGCAACTTCTCGATGCTGGACCATCCTGTCACTTGATTTTGGCGAGGGCAACCGGCGCGGGATTGAGCACTGACTCCTTCAACAGTTCCATGGACTCCTGAGAGAGG
>JBBQGY010000051.1:0-10191 GCA_038323435.1 Acidimicrobiales bacterium | reverse complement strand
CCGGGATTTCGAAAGATCGACCCCACGCGGTCGACCTCCGCCGACGAGTTGGTGGGCACCTGTAGCCGGTAGGCATTGCCCGTTGAGGAGGTTGACGCGAGGTCCGGTCGGGCTGCGAAGTTGAACTCTTCGTGGACCCTTAGTGGTGCGGCCGTAACTGCGAACTGCGAGGCACCCAGTACCTTCTGCGAACTAGCACTGGCGAAAGCGAGCACTGGAATGCCCGGCACCGCCGATTGAAGTACCGCAATACCTCCTGCAGTGATGAGCGACGCCATCGTCACGGCGCCGGCCATCTTCATCTTGAAGGCGCGCAGCACCCCGTCACGCGCCACGCGATGTTGGGTCACGATACGAGAGAACATTGCTTCGAGGTCGTGGTGGGCGTAGGGACGCCCAGCGACGGGGTCTGCCGCCACCAGTCGTTCGTGAAAATCACTCATGAGATCTCCCTCGTGTCCCTACTCTGGTTCTGTCGCGAGGAACGCGAAACTTTCAGTGAACATCGGTTGAAGCGAAGGTTGTTCGAAACCGGGCTTGGGCGCGGGAGAGTCGAACGGCGGCCGCATTGGTCGAGATGGATAATGCGACACCGAGGGCCTCGGAGTCGAGGCCGTCCCAGGCGTTCAACATGAGAATCTCGCGATCGTCGTCGCTGAGCGCCACGAGCGCGTCGCGCACGCTCGAATCGGCGATCACGAGGTCTTCGGCGGAGGGATCACTGGCTCGCGGTGTCAGAGTTGATTCGAACCGGCTGCGACGACTTTGACTTCGACGGGCGTTTCGAAGGACGTTGCGCGCAACACCAATCATCCAGGGAAGTTCCGCGTCGGCCGGTACCGCGTCAATTCGTCGCCAGACGACGAGCATCGTCTCTTCGACTAGGTCATCGAGGTCGGCCACGGTGAGCGGATAAAGTCGACGGCGCAAGTAGTTGCCGACGGCGGGACTGTTCTCGAGCACGAGCCGTCGGAAACGATCTTCGTGCGAGGAGCCCATAGCCTTCTTCTGTCTGATTACCCTTGATTCTTACCCGTGGTGAGGATATTTGGTACCGCAGTCCAACGCTGTCACGAGACGCTACGACCGACTGGCGTGCAGCAGTGTTACTTCCTCGTCGGCGTTCAGCCACCACGACGGCCATTCGCGGTCACTCCACCAGGCGACCACGTCATCGACGTTTTCCGCAACGTCGCGCAGAGTAAGACCAGCAGCGATTGCCTTGGCCGGATTTATGCGCAGCACTGTTTCGCAGTAAGCACCCGAGAACAGTGGGAATTTCGTTTCGAGCCGCTGGCTTTTTACGAGTTCGAGATTAACGGGAATGAGGTTCGTGCCCCTCGGCCCCACGCGCGTTCGTACGGCGTCCATTACTTCAACGAATGTTGGCCCAGGGTAGGGACCCGCGGCGTGGAAGTCGCCCCGCGTACCGTTCGCGGCGAGAGTGAGCACGAACGCTCCTAAATCTCGAGCGTCGATGTACTGCAGGGCGTTCGCACGTGGTTCAGGAATCGCGACGTCGCCGCCACGGCGGATTCGTTCGACCCAATAAGGAAAGCGCAGGGTGGCGCCGTGACTTCCGATGACGAAGGTTGGGCGAACAATCGTGATCTCGTCGCCGAAGTACTCGTGGGCGGCTCGTTCACTGGCGGCCTTTAAGAGACCGTACGATACTGGCGTGACGGCAGCGTCAGGCTCGAGGGAGCCGTCAGTGAGCAGTAGTAGTTCGTCCTCAGTTGCTCCCTCGTGTTCAGGATTTTGGTACGCGGAGATTGAAGAGATCTGCACGTAATGACCACCGCGGTCATCGAGCGCATCTCGGAGCACTTCGACGTCACGGGGCCGGAAGGCAATCGCGTCAACGGTGACGTCGAACGAGTGTGACGCCAACGCAGAGAGGTTGCTCGTGCGGTCACCGACGAGACGAGTGACGGCATCGGGGAAGTCAGCAACCGTCCGACCGCGATTGATCACCGCCACGTCGTGACCGGCCTTGAACGCCGCCCACGCGATCGTCCGACCGACAAATGACGTGCCACCCACAATCAAGACGCGCACTAATTCTCCTTGATCGCGATCCTCCTCATGCTAAGAGTTCGACTCACGATATTGCTGCCAATTGGGCATTTAGGGCCCAAATATCGTTCGTGGCGTGTCCGTTGGCTCCCGGACATTGACTTTTGACTCTATGTCGACGTAGGGGGATTCGTGTTGTAGTAGTGAGCAGCGGTTTGTCGGATTCCTCAATCCGGTGACTGCGTGATGCCAGAAGAAGGAGATATCGGTGCGACCAGCAACATTGGATAGAACACTCCTTCGTTACGACGCGACGCCCCACCTCGTCTTTTGGGAAACGACGAAGGCGTGCGATCTCGCGTGTCAGCACTGTCGGGCTTCAGCGCAGATCGATCCCTCACCCGGCGAACTGACGACCGTCGAAGGAGTTGCCCTCATTGACCAGATCGTTTCCATGGAGGGGACCTCACCGATTCTCGTGTTCACGGGTGGCGACTGTCTCTCTCGTAGGGACCTGTTGGAACTTATTGGCTACGCCCGGTCGCACGGTTTGCGCCTCGGGGTCGCTCCGTCGGTAACGAACCGCCTGACGAAAGATGTTCTCGAGACGATCTTCGCGCTCGGCGTGCGGAGTATTTCGATCAGCCTTGACGGCGCGAGTGCCGATTCTCACGACACCCTGCGCGGTATTACGGGACACTTCGAACAAACGCTCGCGGCGCTTCGGATGATGCGCGATATCGGATTTCGGGTGCAGGTCAACACTACGGTGATGCGGCACAACGCCCACGAGATGGCGAGCATCTTCTCGCTACTGCGTGAAATCGGCATTTCAATTTGGGAGGTCTTCTTTCTCGTGGGGGTCGGGCGGGGGGTCGCCGTACTCGAAGTCAGTGCGCGCGACGCCGAAGACATCTGCCATTTTCTCGTGGACGTCACGACCTACGGCATGACGGTACGCACCGTCGAAGCGCCATTCTTTCGACGCGTGCAAGCTGAACGCGAGCCATTTGGATTCGCCGACCCCCGGGTCAATTTCGAACTCGGACACTTGTATGACGTTTTGCACGCCGGTCTTGTTGACGAAAGTGGCGCGAATTCGTCCCCGATTCGAAGTACCACCTTGGCCACGGGTGATGGCCGCGGGATTGTGTTCGTCGGCTACGACGGCGACGTGCACGCTTCAGGATTTCTGCCGGTGGCCTTGGGCAATGTCAAAAATGAATCCTTGCGTGATATCTATATGAACAACGCATTAGTGACGTCGCTGCGGGCGGGGGCGCTGATGGGTGCGTGCGGACAGTGCGACTATCGCCGACTCTGCGGCGGTTCACGAGCGAGAGCGTTCGCGCGAATGGGTCACGTCCTCGCCGACGATCCACTCTGTATTCGTACTCCTGCGAGCCGGCGAAGTCCTCTCGCCGTACTCTGAGCCCGCTCAGAAGTCTCGGAAGGTTGCGCGCAGGGTAGGTAGGTCGCCGTCATCTTTCAACGGCGGCGTGTGTGCGGGGTCGAGTCGACCGTAGACCAGACGAATCAGCGCCTCGGCGGGCAGTTCCAGGTCGGGAGCAACAGTCGATAACGCGGGTTCGAGCACGACACGCTGGACGCCGATTTCAATCGTGATGTCGCGGCGAGGATCACTCGTTCGCACGTTGACGGACTGCTCGGTTCCGCTTGATTTGCCGGCAAAGCTCGCAATCATCCCGAGATTGTCGACTAGGTGCGCCACCGAGTCCGGTACGAGCACTGCGGACGGATCAAGGGCGACTTCCACGTCCCACAGGTGTACCGAGTGTTCGCTGAGACGCATCCGCACTGCGCCGTCAAAATCAAGCGACATGGGACCGATTGCGGTTCGGAAGCTTGCGCGTTGCTCGTCGGTGAGTCCGTCGAGGATCGCCATAAGTGCTTCATCGGCAACGAGTACGTCGTCGGCCTGTTCCTTGGGAGATTTCGCGTTCCACACATCCCACACCGACGTGTTGAAGTCGGGGGGCGTCGCCTGCTGGGCTACTACGTCATGCACGCTCTGTTTCATTATGACTGCACCCGAACCGAGGTGTGAAAGTACTTGAGCGATCGACCATTCGGCGGGGTACGCCGGGGTCGTCAGCTGACTGTCGTCTAATCCTTCTACGACGGAACGAAGTCGCGCAACTGACGAGTGCAACGCATCGAGCGAATTTGACATGGGTGAATCCTCCTGAGGCTCAATGCGACACTAAAGGAGAACCTCACGTGAGGTGGCGTTCGGAAGCCCAATTAGAGAGTTGGTAGCGATTCGAAAGTTGGAGTTTGCGCAGCACTGACGACACGTGACTCTCGACCGTCTTGGTCGATATCGAGAGTTCTTCGGCCACGTCCTTGTAGGAATAGCCCCGAGCGATGAGACGAAGGACCTGTCGTTCTCGGGGCGTAAGTTGATCGAACTCCTCGTCCACCGTGGCGATTGCCTCTTCACTCGCGCCACTCGAAAATGCGTCCAGAACAAATCCTGCCAGTCGTGGAGAAAAGACGGCGTCGCCCGCGGCGATGCGGTAGATGGCATCAATGAGTTCGGGGCCGGAAATATTCTTGGTCACGTAACCCCGAGCGCCTAATCGAATTAACGAAATGACATCCTCGGAAGCGTCAGAGACCGAGAGGGCGAGAAATCGGATGGTCGGATTGGTCTTCAGCACGGCTTGCAACACGGCTCTCCCGCCGCCGTTGGGCATGTGCACGTCGAGTAACACTACGTCAGGGGCTCGCTCCACAATCATTTCGATCGCGGCATCGACCTCGTCAGCCTCGCCCGCGAGCTCAACCGATCCCGCGAGCTCCGTTCGAAGTCCCGACCGAATCAAATCGTGGTCGTCGACCAAGAAGACTCGAGGCTGGCCACTCACGTGGTGGCGCGCCTCGGTAGTACCAACTCCACGTTGGTGCCGCTTCCCACGGTGCTGCGAACTAGTGCGCGACCGCCGTGTCGCGTCATTCGTTGCTTTATGGAGACCTCGATACCTTGACGGTCGGCGGGAATGGCGTTGACGTCAAAGCCCTTTCCGGTGTCACGAACAAACAACGACACGTTGGCGGTCTCGACCTCTGCGTAAATCGAAATTGACGATGCTCCGGACCACTTCGCGGCGTTGATCGCGGCCTCACGTCCGGCAGCTGCCAGGGCACTGATCCCCTCGTCGGTAGCGCAGTCGCCCACGGTGACGAGTTCGACTTTTGTCCCGTAATCGTTCTCGATCTCGTGTTCAATCGCACCAACGAGTCCCACGAATGAGTTGGTGCCGTTATTAATCGCGTCGAAAACCTCGGGGTTGAATAGCCATTGGCGGAGCTCGCGCTCCTGGGAGCGGGCCAACCGCACGACGTCGGCTTCGCTCGCTGCCGATCGCTCAATCAAGGTGAGAGTCTGAAGAACCGAGTCGTGAATGTGCCCCATGACGGCCGTGCGCTCTTGCATTCGAATTCGTTGGCGCCGTTCGCTCGATAAGTCCCGCACCGTCTGAAGCCACCAAGGGGTAAACAGGATTAGCAGCCCACCAATCAACACCAGCGCACCGAGTAACGCCGGCACCGCCGCACCCCACACGCCGCCGATCCGATTGAGAATGTTGAGTCCGACGACCACGAGAACGACACCGGGCAGGACTCGAATGACGACTGCCTTCCAGCCCCGTGCGGTCGCGCTACCGACAATCGGCACCGCGCTCGCAAAGTCTCCGAGGTGGTGTCGCTCGTCAATTGATGATCCGCGCCACACCCCAAAGAGACCGACTAGGCAGAGAAGGAGCGCCCACGCGAACGTCCCACCCAGGCGGAAGCTGAACGGGTTGAGACTGAACATCGCCACCAGAGCGACCACGCAGGCGATCAGCAGCAACTGTTTGTCTCGGCGGTTCATAGAAACTTGCTGGGCAATTGAATGGTCTTCACCCGATCGTGGCGTGAAGAGCCACAGCGCCACGTAGGCGAGCACACCCAACCCGGCGAACAGTGCGCTTATCGCGAACAGAATACGGACGGTTCGTTCCTTCACGCCAAGTCGAATCGCGAATCCCTTCGCGACGCCGCCGAGGACGGCGTCGCTGCTCGATCGACGCAGCGGCTTTTGGGGTATTCCGAGCGTTGGTGTGACGGCAATGGTGACTGGCATCGAACGATCCTGTCTGGGTAGCAACGACGTTTCCTGATCGACACGAGTCTTGCACCACTCGGGTCAGCGCTAACCAAGGGACAACCCTTAGAGCACGGGAGGTTTTCCGCCGATCTCAGGGTTTCTCCTGATGGTGCGTGAATGTAACTTTCCCTACATTTGGGTATGGACGAAAACGAAGAGAGCACCAGCGAGACCGCAACTAAGACGGACGCTCCCGAGATCGTAAAACCACTTCGAGTTGGTCTCAGGCGCAGCGCAACGAGGCGCATGTTTGCGGGAGTTGCGGGTGGTCTCGGTGAGAGGTTCGATATCGACGCCAATATCGTGCGCGTGATTTTCGTCGTCTCGTGTGCACTATGGGGCCTCGGGCTCGCGATCTATCTGGCGATGTGGGTACTCATTCCACTTGCGCCCATCGACCCGAACGAGCCCATTGAGGATGAAAAAGTTCCCCCTATGTCGAGACGCCATTGGCTCCGCTACGCACTGCTGGCCGGTGTCATCATTGTTGCGGTAAGCATCACCACCTCAGTGAGTGGGAATCTTCATTTTGGCAAGAGTCTGGCCCTGGTCTGGCTCGTCTTTCTCGTAGTGCTCGCCGTGATAACTCTTCGCACGCCGGCACGGCGAATTAATATTCAACGACTCGTCGCGCTGCTCTTTCTCATGGCGTTGAGTTTCGTGATCTTGGTGTCGGGTGTGGTGCTCGGCGTTCTCTCTTCGACCGGTGTGCCCATCCAAGGCGGCAGCGGCCAACGAGCCTGGCAACCAACGGCGCTCGCGCAGGTCCAGCCCAGGTACCGGCTGGCGTTCGGCAAATCGACCTTGGACCTGACGCACGTGAAATTTCCGGAGAGAGGTTTCAAGGTGGTGGCGTCGGTGGGAGTTGGATATTTGGTGATTGACGTTCCCGTAAACGCCATTGTGGAGCTAAAGAGTCACGTGGGTCTAGGTACGGTCGTCTACCCGACTGGCAATGGATATTCCACCGAGAACTTCGTAGCGGTGCCGCCGTCACTGGTGTCGGCAGCGAGCCAGAAGAGGGCGCCGCACCTTACGTTGAACGCCCAAGTTGGATTTGGTCGCCTCGACATTGTTCGAGTGACCAAGGGTCCCTGAGAATTCGGCGATGGTTCCATCGTTAATGATGGACCGGTGAGATGCTGCGACAATGCCGGGTGGCCACCACGTGAGTGACGGATCATCGATCCCTCGCATTTCGTCGCTCACCATTGGCGAAGCGTGGGTTGACGTAGCACGATTGATTCTGCAGTCCGGTCACGCAAGTGTCTACGACGGACTCGCCATTCGAGAAGTGATAATGGCGACGCTGATAATCAGCGAACCGACGAGCAAGGACGCGACGATCGAGCGTTAGCCAACCCTGAGCGCCTGCAGTGGATGCACGCCAATTATGTCGACACCGCGCTCGTGCCCGAACTAGGCAACGCCGACAGTTACGCAACGCGACTCCATGACTACTCCCACTCGCGGCGCGACCAACTGATGTGGGTGGGTGAACGACTTCGTGCAGATCCGCTGAGTCGTTCGGCGACCATCACAACATTGCAGCCGCTAACTGATACCAGTTACATCCCGTGCGTGAGCATGCTCGACTTCTTTTTGCACGACGGGGCGTTGCATCTCGTGGTGTACGCCCACAGCATTGATTTCGGAGCGAAGGGTTACGGCAATGTCGTTGAGCTTGCGTCAATTCTCGAAGGCGTGGCCGACGACCTGGACGCACCACGTGGCACACTCACGATGATTGTGAAGTCGGCCCACGTCTACGACACCGACGTTGACTATATGAGTGCCGTACTCATCGAAAACCCCGCGAAACCTGGCGCGGAAGTCTGATTAGGGACCGACAAGAACCGAGCGGTCGAGATCGTTGACGTCGGTGATTCCCGTTAGTCCGAGAGTCACGAGCATCTCTTCACGCACTATTCGTAAAATGTGGTCAACGCCCGATTCGCCGCGCGCCGCGACGGCGTAGGCCCAGGGACGGCCGATGAGACAGGCCCGTGCGCCGAGTGACAGTGCCTTGACAACATCGAGGCCGCTACGTATTCCGCCGTCCATTAAGACGTCACACTCATCGCCGACCGCGTCGGCAATCAATGGCAACGCTCGGATGGACGAAGGAACGTCATCCAATTGGCGACCACCGTGATTGGACACAATCACCGCATCGACCCCATTGTCGACCGCCTCGCGCGCATCCTCGGCGTCAAGAATCCCCTTTAACGCAATCTGACCGTGCCAATGTTCTCGAAGCCACGCGAGGTCACTCCAGGTCACGCTCGGGTCAAACTGACTCGCGACCCAACTCTGGAAGTCGGCGGGCACGCGGGCTTCGGGTAATGCCTTTTCGAGATTGCCGAAGGTGAGCGGTCTGCCACCGAGCGCAACTTCGCGAACCCACGTCGTGTGACGAATGAGATCGAGGCCGCGGCGTGCTCGCTTGGTTGCCGACACCCTTCCACTAATGCCGTTACGAACGTCGCGGTAGCGCTGACCAACGACGGGAAGGTCGACGGTCAAGATCAACGTCGTACAGCCGACGGCCTCGGCCCGCGCCATCAAATCCTCGGCGTACGTACGGTCCTTCATCACGTACAACTGAAACCAGACGGGACGGCTCACGGCCGCAGCGACCTCTTCGATGTCACAGATCGAGAGCGCCGATTCGCAAAACGGAATGCCAGCGCGTTCGGCGGCGCGTGCCGCCTGAACCTCTGCTCGGCGAGCGAACATTCCGCCGAACCCCAACGGAGCGAGGATGACGGGTAATGCGATCTCTTGACCGAGCACCGTGGTTGACAAGGTGCACTGCGACACGTCACGTAGGACCCGTTGGCGAAACTGAATTTGGTTGAGATCGTTGCGATTTGCCCGGAGGGTCGATTCGCCGAACGAGCCCCCGTCGACATAGTCAAATATTTGGCGTGGAAGTCGTTTGCGGGCAAGTTCTCGATAGTCGTTCAGCGACGCGGGCGCGAGGCCCAGATCGTGATGGCGTTCGCTCGCGGACATGTACCTCATTATGCACGTGGAACGAACGTCGCGCATCTCCTTGGGCGATTCCACAGTCGCGCGTCGTACGTACGTGCTCTATCTTGCGACACAGCTCTTCGATTGTCGCGAGCGCTGCATAAATGTATTCTCGCAGCATGAATGAAATCTCGCACCGGATGATCACCACTAACGGCATTTCGATGCATATCGCGGAACTTGGCGAAGGTCCGCTGGTCGTCCTCTGCCACGGATTTCCCGAACTCTGGTATTCGTGGCGCCACCAAATTACGGCGCTCGCGGACGCTGGCTACCACGTCGTCGCGCCCGATCAGCGCGGTTACGGCCAAACTGACCGACCCGCATCCATCGAGGCGTACGACATTCGCCACTTGACCGACGATCTCGTTGGTCTGCTGGACGCGCTCGGCGAAGAGCAAGCGGTCTTCGTGGGACACGATTGGGGCGCTCCGGTCGTGTGGGCCCAGGCCCGACTCGCGCCGCAGCGCGTACGAGCCGTGGCTGCGCTGAGTGTCCCGTTCGTCCCGTACGGCAGTCACGATCCCATCGAAGTGATGAAGTTCATTTTTGGCGAGAACTTCTTCTACATCCTCTACTTTCAAGAACCCGGTGTCGCTGACGCCGATCTTGACCGCAACCCCGAAGAGACGCTCCGTCGCACGATGCGAACGACGTCGACGTCCGAGACTTCGCGTGGACTGCGCTCGTTGCCACGTGAGGGTACGGGGTGGATGGAGTGGCTCCCGCCGGCGAGTTCGCTGCCGCCGTGGTTGACTCCGTCGGATCTCGATTACTACGTAGCTGAATTCACTCGAACGGGTTTTACCGGAGGTCTTAACTGGTATCGCAATATCAGTCGTAACTGGGAAATTACCGCGGACATCGCCGAGAAGAAGGTGGAGATGCCGGCGTTCTTCCTCGCCGGCGACCAGGACATCGTCGCGTCGTTCATGCCCGATACCGAGATGGACGCGTGGGTA
>JBBQGY010000050.1:0-10515 GCA_038323435.1 Acidimicrobiales bacterium | reverse complement strand
TGGCAATCGTGCCGATTTTGCTGATTTTTCGTCAACCGGACCTCGGCACGACGATCATCATTGTGTTGGTTGTGGGGGCCATGATGGTCATCGCCGGCGTCCCGCCGCGATTCATGTCGATGCTCGCGGTGGGTGGTTCAGTCGCCATCGTGGCGGGCGTGTACCTCCAAGTCCTCCACCGGTACCAGATTGACCGATTCGTGTCGTTCCTCAACCAGAACTCGAACAATCCTGCACTGGCGAAACTGATCTACGAAGTTGACCAGGCCAAGGTGGCAATTGGCTCGGGTGGCCTGCGGGGTGCCGGAATTTTTCACGGATTTCAAACCGTGCTCGGATTCGTTCCCGAGCAACGCACCGACTTCATCTTTACCGCCATTGGCGAACAGCTCGGATTTGTTGGATCGGCGCTGATCGTAACGTTGCTCGGATTCGTCGGGTTTCGCATGTTCATGATTGGGCGACGCTCGAAGGACATGATGGGACGGCTCATCTGTATTGGCGTCTTCGTCTTTTTCGCCTTCAGTTGTTTCGAAAATATTGGAATGACGATGGGCATCATGCCGGTGACGGGCATTCCGCTGCCACTGCTCAGCTACGGCGGATCGTCGGCATTGGTATTTTTCGTCGCCGGGGGACTCGTGCTTTCGGTGTCGCGTCGCACCGGCAATTAGGGTGAGAACCTGATGAGCAACGCTGAGATCGAGCCCGACGAGACCGATGCCACCCGCAAGCCGACTCCGACGCTCGCCCCCGAGCACGTCCCGATACTCGCCCCCGATCTCCCCGTCACGTTCAAAGTGATGAACGTCGAATCGGTGCTGTACGATCTCGCCGATGCGGCGCCGTTCGTGCACCTCATGGAGGCGGAGAGTCCCTACCGCTACGTGGCTATCCCGGTGGCCCTCCCCGAAGCAGTGGCGCTCAGCAATGCTCTCTCGGGCATTGAAGGACGTCGACCTAGTTCGCACGAACTATTCAGCGAGGTTCTCGCCCGACTGCAGGCCGACGTGGTAGCGGCACGCATTGTTCGCTACGACGACGGTGTCTTCTACACCGAACTCGACGTCATGACGCCGCGTGGTCGCGAGGTTTTTGACTGTCGTACGAGTGACGCGTTGATCCTGGCGATACGCCAGAAGGTCCAGGCGCCGGTTCTGTGCGACGAAGAGGTTCTCGTCGCGCTCTACACCGAATCGAACTGAAGGGCGATTACTTCGCCGCCTCGTCGCTCGATCGCGTTCTCGTCCGATATGCGCAGTAACAACGCAACGATGAGGTAGTTGGCGACGAGTGAACTTCCGCCGTAGGCCATGAATGGCAGCGTGATGCCGGTAAAGGGCAGCACCCGCAGTACGCCGGCCATGATGAAGAACGCCTGGAATCCCATCAACGCCGACAGCCCCGTCGCCGCGAGTCGCACGTAATCCGAGTGCGCCTTTTGCGCAATGCGAAATCCCTCACCCACGAAGGCGGCGAACAGGCAGAGCACCAGAATGACGCCGAGGAAACCGAGCTCTTCTCCCACGGCGGCGAAGATCATGTCCGACGTGATGAACGGGATGTCGCCCGATTGACCGAGACCGAGACCGGTTCCGGTGATGCCACCGGCCGCGAGTGAAAACCACCCGTACGCCAACTGGCAATTTCTCGCGGCTGACGCACAGACCGTCCACGGATCCATCCAGAGACTGACGCGTGCGTGAACTTGCGTGAAGAGACTGGCGGCGACGACGCAGCCTCCACCGAAGAGTGCGACGCCCAGGACCACGTAGGTCTTCAGTCCCGTGGCCACCCACAACAGTGAGATGAAGAGCGCGAACAAGAGCAACGCGAATCCGATGTCGTTTTCGGCACCGAGTATCGCCATGGCAAATCCCCACGCGAAGAGGATCGGCAGCAACACCCGCGGCGGGACAATATTTCGAGCACCGATGCGCTGCGTGGGCGTCGAGAGTAATTCACGGTTCGCCGCGAAGTACGACGCGAAGAAGAAGACCAGCAAAATTTTGGCAATTTCAACGGGTTGAAACGAAATTGGTCCGAGGGCTACCCACAGCCGTGCGCCATTGATGTTCTGACCGAAGTGGGGAACGAGAGGAAGGAGCAGGAGGAGAATGGCCGTAATCAGTGTCAAGTAGCGGTAGCGGTCGAGGTCGCGAACGTGACGAACGACCATGAGCGTCACCACGAGTCCGATCGCACTCAATAAAAACCAGAGTGCCTGTTTTGATGCATACGGCGGGTTCCACCGTGCGATTTCGACGTAGCCAATGCCGTTCAATAGTGTCGCGATGGGCAAAAGCACCTGGGAAGAGTTGGGGGCGTAACGACGAATGGCCACGTGCATCATGAGTGAGATTGCGACCACGCCCGAAAGGAACAGTCCCAAGCTCGGTGGCATGTGCCCCTTGCGACCGAGTGACGCCAGCACGTAGAACGAGCCGACGATGACCCAGGCGAGCACCATCAAACCAAGTTCCGTTCCGCGCCCAACTTTGGGCATCGTGACGGCTCGGTGAGTGTAGTGGTCGGGCCCCGTTCGCGCGTGTCTAGCCACGTGGCAACTGTACTCCCGTACGATAGGAAGATTGACCTCACCGATTGAGAAAGAACCTTCAACCTTGAGTATTGACGTCCAAGCCTTCGGACCGGAGCGATTCTCCTCGCGTGAACTGTCACGCCTCGAATTCGGCGCTCGTCTGCTCGACCTCGCCGAAGATCACCAACTGCCGATACTTGAGCGATGTAAATTCGTCGCGATTTTTGCGGACATGGTCGACGAGTTCTTCCAAGTAAGGGTGGTCAGTCTCGGCGACAAGGTCGCCGCGGGTGTCCAGACGCCATCGGTGGACGGCATTCGTCCGCGCCAACAACTGGCCGCGATTCGAGAACGAGTCCTGTCGCTGGTCGAGCGACAGGACCGCTTAATGCTCGACGACATAATGCCCGAACTCGCGAAGAATGCTATTTCCATCGTGCGATTTAGCGAACTGGAACCCGACGAGCAGGAGAGATTGACCAAGTACTTCGACGAGAACGTCTATCCGGTGTTGACGCCGCTCGCCGTGGATCCGGGCCATCCGTTTCCGATGATTTCGAATCTCTCACTGAACATCGCGGTTACTGTTCGAGATGAATTCTCGAGCGAAGAACGAAGCGCTCGCGTGAAGGTACCTAATTCGTTGCCGAGATTTCTCCAGGCCGGTCCCACGACGTGGTGCATGCTCGAAGATCTCATTATGGCAAACCTCGGACGGCTCTTCTCTGGAATGACGATCGGTCGCGCCGACCTGTTTCGCGTTACGCGAAACGCCGACCTCGCGCTCGACGAGGACGAGGCCGACGATCTTCTCGTGGCCCTCGAAGTCGAGCTTCGACGGCGCCGTTTCGGCGAAGCTCTGCGCGTCGAGATTCAAAGCGGTATGTCGTTAGATTTTCTCGAACTTCTGGTTGAACAGTTGGAGATTGATCGATCGAACGTGTACGTGACCGATGCCCCGCTCGGCCTGCACGATCTCTGGTCGCTCTACGCCATTGATCGACCCGATCTGAAGGGCGAGGGTTGGTCGCCGGTGACGCCCAAGCGGCTTCTCGACGGCGATCACGTGGGCGACATCTTCGCGGCAATTCGCGAAGGCGACATTCTTCTCCACCACCCGTACGAGTCGTTCACGGATTCCGTCGAGCGTTTTATTGCCCAAGCGGCGTCGGATCCAAAAGTCGTTGGTATTAAACAGACGCTGTACCGAACGTCGGGCGATTCTCCCATCGTCGCGTCGCTCATTCAGGCCGCGGAGCGGGGAAAGCAGGTCGTGGCCCTCGTTGAATTGAAGGCGCGATTCGATGAGGCGGCGAACATTGAGTGGGCCAAAGCCCTCGAAGACGCGGGCGTGCACGTGGTGTACGGGATTGTCGGATTAAAGACCCACTCAAAGACCGCGTTGATTTTGCGTAGCGAGGGCGACACAACAGTGCGCTACGTCCACATTGCGACGGGCAATTACAACGGCAAGACGGCTAGGACCTACGAAGATTTTGGCCTGCTCACCAGCGACCCCGCAACGACCGACGACGTAGGTGAACTGTTCAACTACCTCACCGGATTCGCGCACATTGGTCACTACAAGAAGATCATCGTGAGCCCACTGTCAACGCGTTCGCGCATCGTCGAACTCATTAACGCACAACGCGATCGCGGCGTTGCGGGCAAGATTTCGATCAAGGTCAACGGACTGACCGATCCAACGATCATTGACGCGCTCTACGAGGCGAGCGGTGAAGGAGTCGAGATTCGTCTCGAAGTGCGCACGCTCTGTTGTCTACGTCCGGGCGTGGCCGGACTGTCGGAAAATATTACGGTGCATAGTCTCGTGGGCGAGTTCCTCGAGCATTCGCGCATCTTTGTCTTTGGTCGTCAAGAAGAGCCCGGCTTTTCTATCTACATCGGATCAGCGGATCTGATGGAGCGCAACCTCGACCGGCGCGTCGAAGTACTCGTACCGATTGAGAATCCCTCGCTGCAGCGCGAACTCCTCGAAGCCTTTGAGATTACGTGGCGCGACGACCTCTTCACGTGGGTTCTCGGGACCGATCGCCGGTGGCGGCGACTTCAGTCGGTGAATGACTTCTCCGCGCAGCGAGAGCTCAAGCGTCGGACGAAGGATCGCTCGTCAACACCCTCGTAAGGGCCCCCTCTTTTCGCCACTGCAAACTCGCGTAGGAGATTCCTCCGATCGGGATGGGGATCCAAAAGTTGACCAGGCGATACGCGAGCACCGCGAGGATTGCTTGACTGTGGGGAACCCCGAAGCCGACCAGGGTCGTGATGAGTACGCCCTCAATGACCCCGAGGCCCGCGGGCGTAATAGGAATTGCCGCAAAGATATTCGCGAGCCCGTACGCAACGAGTAAGTCAATCGGAGAGATCACGTGACCGAACGACCAAATGAAGACCCAGAGACACGCAGCGTCGAACAGCCAGTTGAGGGCCGCCCACATGAAGGCCGACCACAGGGTCCGTCGGTTCGTCACGAGCATGGTGATGCGGTCGGCGACTTTCGCGAGCAGCGCAGATATCTTGTCGGGGTCGACGGCCGGTACGCGACGTGCGATGGCCTTCAGCCAGTTGGCCGCCTGGCGTTGGCCCCTCGTAATGAGGAGAATTGTTCCAAAAAAGGCCGCGAGGAGGAACACCCCGGCGAGGGCGGCGAATCCGTACGCGGGATTGAAGCCGCGAAGCGGAATTGAAATCACCAACGCGAGCCAGAAAATCATGTTGAGAACGACGGCCGATCCCGCGCCCTGGACGGCGAGGCCGAAGGCATTGGTATCTCTCGGCACGCCCAATTCGTTGAATATGCGATAAGAAAGCGCGCCCGCGGGTGCGGTGCCACCGGGGACCACGTGGCTAATGGCGAGGCCGGCCAGGTTGACCCGCAGGAGGTTAAAACGACCCGGCGCGTGGGGATAGAGCACCGAACGGGTCAACTCCATGTAGGAGTAAATGGCGGTGATTTCGAGGAGTACGGCCAAGGCAACGAGCAACGGGTTGAGCGAAGCGAGGAGGTTGAGCGAGTGCCGTGCCGATGAGAATTGCGGGAGCACGAGATATTCAAATACAAAAACGAGTGAACCGAGACTGAGGATGATGCGCACTTCGCGAGGCAGCGTGAAACGCTTCCTCTTTGCGGGCTCGGGCATAGGTGTACCTTAAACCTTCGTACTTGCCAGGCGGGTGACGACGCGCACCTCGCCACGCAATTAACCGTGTCGGTAGAATCGACCAATGCGGACGCTCGTGGTACTACCCACGTATAACGAGATCTTGAATATTGAAGCGATGCTGCGCGCTCTTCGGAGCAACGTTCCCGAGTGCGACATTCTGGTCGTTGATGATGGTAGTCCCGACGGTACCGGCGACGCCGCGGCGCGAATCGCGAATGACGGAGGTCACATTGAACTACTTCGACGCACGACCAAGAGCGGACTCGGCGGAGCCTACCGCGCCGGATTCCGTTGGGGACTCGAACGAGGGTACGACCACTTTGTGGAGATCGATTGCGACTTCTCGCACGACCCGGCGGCGTTGCCGGCACTGCTCAAAGCCGCGGCGTCCCATGACGTCGTCATCGGTTCACGCTACGTGCCGGGAGGTCACATTCCCCAGTGGTCGCTCGTAAGGCGAATGCTGTCGCGCGGGGGAAATCAGTACGCAACAATGATGTTGGGACTCGGCGTCGTCGATTCGACGTCGGGATACCGCGTGTACTCGAAGAAAGCACTCCTAGCGATTGACTTCGAGACCGTGACCGCCGGTGGTTACGGCTTCCAAATTGAGATGACGTATCGGGCAAGACGGGCCGGTCTCACGATTATTGAGATGCCAATTTCGTTCACCGATCGGGAACTCGGCGATTCGAAGATGTCCGGTTCGATCGTCGTTGAAGCACTGTGGCTCGTGTCAAAGTGGGCGGCCGAACGACCCTTCGGTCGCGGCGCTCACTGAACCGCGTCGACGAGCACCGACGAAAGAAAACTGGCCAGCTTGGCTCTCGTCTCTTCACGTTCGGCGGTCGGGTCCGATTCACTGACGATGCCGGCTCCCGCCCAGGCTTCGAACTGGGCGCCTCGCAGTAAGACGCCGCGAAAACCTATCCACCACTCCCCGTCGCCGTTAGTGTCCATCCATCCGAGCGGACCGGCGTAGTACCCGCGGTCGTGCTGCTCGAGGCGGCGAATGAGGTCGTACGCACTCTTGCGTGGCACTCCGCCCACCGCGGACGTCGGATGAAGGAGTCGTAGGACTTCCAGAGCGTTAGGCGCTCGATCAACGTCGTCACAGGATGCGGTGATCCACGTACCGAGGTGGGCGAGCGTACGCAGCGACACGATCGACGGCGTCGGTTCTGCCTGTACGTGGTCGTAGACCGTCGCCAATGAGTTCACGATTTCATTGACGGGCACGTTGTGTTCGTGAAGGTTCTTTGTGCTGCCGAGTAGCCACTTCTGGTAGTCGTCGGGTGCGACGTTTGGTGGCAAGGCGATAGTTCCCGCCAATGGATGCGACTGTAAGAGCGCCCCCGAACGGCGCGCAATGAGTTCGGGTGTCGCACCAACGTAACGGCGACCGTCGGCCGTCGGCAGTGAGTAAATCGTGCAAATTGGTTCGCGAAGACGTAGACGCTGGGCAACGGCGGCAGGGTCGATTGGTTCGGGCACCGAACCGCGCACCGAGCGGGCGAGTACCACCTTGTCGATCTCCTTGGAACGAAGGATCTCAACCGCGAGGGCTACGTTGTGGGCGTACTCTTCGGGTGTTGGCTGCAGGGTGAGTGAGCGCAAACTCTGGGTCTCTTGCACGGGTGGCGCCACGGCAACGAGGAGCGTTCGCCACATCGACGAACCTTCGAGGGAGGTTACCCACGACTCGCCGTCGCTGGTTTGGGTGACGAGGAATTCGGGTACGTCCAGGCGCACTTCGGCCGATCGATCGAACGGCAGAGTGCCAAAAGCGATGACGCCAGTGCCTGATGGGCCGTCGTCGCCACTCACCGAGTGCTCACTCAAGACATCGTTGGCGTCAAACGGACCTTCGAGTCCGTCGTCGAGGAACACTCGATCGACGGAGCGACCGAGACCAACGCGAATGACGTCGGAGGTTTCGAGGAGCCAACCCGCACGGGCGCCGGCGCTACGTAGGGCGTCGAGGTGCAACGTGTCAATGCGTTCGCGGACGAATCTCATTGGACCCTTGTAGCAATGAACTGCTGGCTCAGTCCCCCCATGATGCGTCGATGATTGACGGCGCTGAACCCTGATCGATTCAGCATTCGGACGATTTCGTCGCTCTCGGGAAGGTAGGCCGTGGACTGGGGCAGGTAGCGGTACGCGGCGCGATCGGACACCAAGGAACCAATGAACGGCACGACGTGGCGAAACCATACGCGAAAACCAGCTCGCCAAATTCCCGACCGTGGCTCGGCGACTTCCAGCAGAGAAATACGTCCCCCCGAGCGAACTACTCGCGCCATCTCGTCGAAGGTTCGCTCGAGGTCGGTGAAATTACGCAACGCGTAGCCGCACGTAACTCCGTCGAACCCGGCGCTACGAAACGGCAGGCGAACCGCGTCGGCTTGGACGCGCGTCGTCAGCGCACGAGCGGCGTGCAACATTCCGAAACTGAGGTCGGTCGCCACGGCCACGTGTCCCTGTCGCGTTAGCTCGCGCGTGAAGTCGCCAGTACCCGCGGCGATGTCGAGGACGACGCTCGACGCGGGAAGTCGAAGATCGCTCACGGCTCGCCGACGCCATCGCGCGTCGAGACCGAAGGTCATGACGCGGTTCACTAATTCGTAGCGCGACGCAATGGCGTCGAACATGGCACGCACCTGGCGGGTTTTCTCGTCGCCGTGGGGGAGGGGGGTGTTGGGCAATTGGACTAGGAGTAGTAGCGATAAACAACTTGTGCAACACACGAGGGCTTAGGGGCGTCCTTCACCTCAACCACCACGTCGAGCGCCACCTGCACGCCGCCACTGACGGCTTCGACCGACGCGAGCGTGGCGCCGGCGCGAATCTCCGAGCCCACCGGAACGGGACTCGTGAATCGAACGCGATTGGTGCCGTAATTGACGCCCATCGCCACTCCGTCGACCTTGATGACGCCACCTAAGAGCACGGGGATCAGCGACAGCGTCATATAGCCGTGCGCGATAGTTCCACCGAAGGGGCCGTCCTTGGCGCGCTCGGGGTCGGTGTGAATCCATTGGCGATCACCGGTGGCCTCAGCGAAAAGGTTAACGTTCTCCTGGGTGACGAGCAGGTAGTTCGAATAACCGAGGTGCGTACCTACGAGCGCGGTAAGGTCGTCGATATTCTGCACGTGCGTCGTCATAAAAACCTCCAGCGACACTCTATCTATTCGTGGGTTGATCGCATCGCTCTCACAGAACTTCGCCGTAGGATGGAGCAATGGATGAAGGTTTTCACGGCGAAGAGCACCGCCAAATTAGTAGCGGCTGGTTACGCGCGGGAATATTCGGTGTGAGCGATGGTCTGGTAACGAACACGTCGCTCATTCTCGGCTTCGCTGGTGCGAACCCCGGCCACAACGTTGTGCGTCTCGCCGGACTCGCCGGTCTCGTGGCCGGTGCATTTTCCATGGCGAGCGGCGAATACGTCTCCATGCGCGCGCAAAAGGAGATCCTGGAATACGAAATTGGTGTGGAGAGCCGATCGCTACTTGATCACCCAGCCGAAGAGACTGAGGAACTTCGTAACATCTTTCTCAAACAAGGCATCGAACCTGATCTCGCCGAACGGTTGTCGGTCGATCTAATGAGTAATCACGAACTGGCTGTTCGCACGCACGCGCGCGAAGAGCTGGGCATCGATCCCTCCGCCACGGGTTCGCCGTGGGCCGCCGCCGGTTCTTCGATGCTCGCGTTCGCCGTTGGAGCCTTGATTCCGCTGTTGCCGTGGGTCGTGACGTCTCGAGGCAGCGACGTGCTGGTGTCGATCATTTTGGCGACAATTATGGCGTTCGTGGTTGGTGGCACCATTGGATGGTTCACCCGCAACGGCGTTATCCGCTGGGGAATCCGTCAGGTGTTGATTGGTGGTCTCGCCGCGTTCGTGACCTTCGGCATAGGTCACCTGGTGGGCGTTGGCTAATTGCGACTGAAACGAACTAGTCGATCGTCGCGAAGAATGGCAAAGCCAAGCGAGAGATAGAGCGCCTTCGCAGCGGTATTGGATTCGTCAACGAAGAGTATGACGTCGGCCACTCCCTTGCGGCGAAGGACCTCGAGACCCTGCGTGACCATCACCCTGCCCAGATTGCGGCCCCGAAAGTCCGGGTGCACCGAAATGATGTAGATCTCACCAAATCGGTCAGGGTGCAGTTCGCGCACTTTGGTCCAGCACGACGCGGCGAGACGTCCGTCGATCTCCAGGAGTAGGAATCCGGACGGATCAAACCACGGTTCGCGCGTGCGGTAGGCGAGGTCTTCATTTCGCCACGCACCCTGCTCGGGGTGATCGGCGAAGGCAGCGTTGTTCTGTTCTAACCACGCGTTCTCATCGCGACCTGGTTCGAAAATGCGAAGTGTCGCACCTTCGGGCACGGCCACGGTCGACACCGGGAGTGTCACGCACATCAAGTGCAGCGTGCGAACCACCCGACCTTTCTCGTGCGCCGGTCCTTGCGAGCCTCTCGTCCACCAGTCGAGGTTCTCGTGCAACGCGAGTAGTTGCGTGAGGAGATCCTCCTCAACGCCGCCCCCGCACATTTCCACTTCCGTTCGGTCGCCGCCGGTCACCATGGCGTAATGCACGAGCATTGCGTGGTCGTACTGGAGCCAATGTTCGGCGGGCCAGCCGTGTACGACGGTGCGACGGCGGGTTTCGTCAATGGCTTCGCGTCCGATGTGCGTCTCGGTACGGTTTAATAAATCGAGGACGTCGAGGCGCTGTTCGGGCGAGAGCGCGGAGCAACGTAGCCACGTTTTGGTC
>JBBQGY010000049.1:0-10836 GCA_038323435.1 Acidimicrobiales bacterium | reverse complement strand
TATAAAACAAATCGCTCATCGTGCGCTCACCTTCACTCAATGTTAATGAAGATTTCGTACTATGAAATCATTTCATTGCACGATATCATTTGCATTTTCACACGATCCAAGTCCAATCACCGCATCGAGGTGGCGACGACTACTGCGGTGAAGACGTGGGTGCTGATTGCCATCGACCTCTACGTCACTCGATGAGGACGACTAAGTTGGCGCCGTTTCGATCGATCTCAATCGCGTACGACGGACTACTGACGAGACTCGACTTCGCGTGAATTTGGCGCCACGTCGGGACCATACCGGTGGGCCACCGCATTGCCATGGCGATGCTCCGTGGCACTGATCGCTTGTTCACGACACCATCGATGGATTTCAATACTGCCCACTGAAGAGAGGGGCGAAATATCGACTTCGTACCCGGCGTCGATGAGCGGTAATCGAAGGGTGAGCACGTCACTCAGGAGTCGAATCCGGTCTGGCCGTAACTCCCCAAGCCGTCGCAGGTACGAGCCTCCGTCTTCGAGTGATGCCGCCGGGGGAGGATTCATGCAAGCGACATCTGCGGACAAGTCGACCGACACGCCGATATTTTTGGCAATCGCTATCGCACTTGCGAGTTCGTTCCAATCAACATTGTCCGCAACACGCACGCTCACGACACGCAACTTAACCAATCGAAGTACGTTGCTCTCGGCGCTCAAACCACTGAAGTCGACACCCACCGAGAAACGCTTCCACTCCTCCATCGCCGCGTTGTTGCCCCCGTCGCGCCGCGCGGTGCTCCAATGCCCGAGAGTCATTACATAGTTCGGTCCCCCCGGCTTCGCCGAAGGATTTATGGATGAACGGCGCCAGCCACCGAAGGGCTGACGCCGCACGATCGCCCCGGTGGTCACACGATTTATATACGCGTTGCCCACCTGAACTTCATCTCGCCACTTCGCTGCTTCTCGTGGATCGAGGGAGTGAATTCCGCCGGTGAGCCCGTAGCCGGTGCCATTTTGAAGAGCAATGGCCTCATCGAGATTGTCCGCCCGCATAATTCCCAGCACGGGGCCAAAGCATTCGGTGCGGTAGAACTCACTTTCACGGCGCACGCCGATTTTCACACCCGGACTCCACTGGTTCGCGTTCGCAGAATCCGCGATTGGTTGGACCAACCAACGTTCACCGGGTTCCAACTCGGTCAGCGCTCGTAGTAGCGGTCCCGACGGAGGACGAATCAGTGCTGGTACGTCGGTCCGTAGGTCAACGGCCGGACCGACGCGCAAACTTCGTACGGCGTCGGCGAGTCGCATCAAAAAATGACGGTCGTCGTAGACCGACGCCTCCAGGATGGCGAGGCTCGCCGCCGAACATTTCTGGCCCGCGTGGCTGAAGGCCGAGTGGATCAGATCTCGTATTGCGTCATCGCGATCTGCGGCAGCGGTGATCACTAGCGCGTTCTTACCACTCGTTTCGCCGTGAATCTTCAAATCGGGACGCCATCCGAGGAACATCCGGGCGGTATCCCACGCGCCGGTCAAGATCACGGCGTCAACATCGGGGTGGGTGACTAAACGTTTTCCGGTCTCAGCGTCGGCGCACGGTACGAATTGCAGTACGTCGCGCGGTACTCCGCCACGCCAGCATTGCTCCGCGAGGAGCGACGCGGTTAACACGGACTCGGGGGCCGGTTTCAGGATTACCGCCGACCCTGCGGCGAGGGCCGACAGAACCCCACCCGCGGGAATGGCGTACGGGAAATTCCATGGAGGAGTGACGAGGACAACCGCGTGGGGTTCGAATCGAGCGTTGAGTTCTCTTTCGCGCGTTTCCAGTCGTTGCCCCTCGGCGGCGTAGTAGCGGGCAAAGTCAATCGCCTCGGAGATCTCCGCGTCACCTTCGTGGACCGTCTTTCCGGCGTCGTGGGCCATGGTCGCGAGCGTGCGACCTCGATCGTGCGCCATAACCATCGCCACCGTGCGTAGAAGGTGTGACCTCTTATCGGCACCGAGTGCACGCCACGGAACGGCCGCACGCTTTGCCGCGCTCACGGCGCGATCGATGGTTTCGAGATCCGCCTGAACGTAGCGGTACATCGGGGCGCCTGGGTTCGACGGATTGAACCCAGAGCCCGTCAACGGTTGAGCAACCTCGCTCCCGTCGACAACGGCGTGCACTTCGAGCGGTTGCTCGGCGTCGAAGGACAAAAATGCTGCACGGAGCCACGATCTATTTCGCGCACTAGTGAAATCGGTATCGGGTTCGTTGACAAAAGCAGCGACCTGCCCTTCGTCATCACTCTGCGGATTGATCAGTTGCTCATCCGATCGGTCCTGAGACCGCTGCGAAGTACTCGTGACCGCAATGCGCTCTTTCAACGATTCCCTAAATCTCTCGCGCTGAATCTCCCACTGTTCGGAGCCGAGGCGCAGTTCGAACAGGTGCGCGAGAAAATTCTCCTTCGAGGTGTTCTCGTCAAAGCGGCGCACCAAGTAGGCAATCGCGGAGGAGAAATCAGAGCGGCGTACGAGTGGTGCATAGAGGAGCACTCCCCCCGCGCGTTCGGCGAGCGCCAGGGCTTGGGGGTTGGCCATCCCTTCGAGCATTTCGATTTCAATGGTGACGGGCGTGGTGTCGCGCAGCGCTAACGCCCAGCCGAGCTCGAAGAGATTGTGGCTCGCCACGCCAACTCTGAGCGCACCCTCGTTACGGGGTTGTACCGCTAAGTCGAGCAAGCGCTTGTAATTGGCATCCACATCGCTCTTGGTCGGGTACGGCGCTTGCTCCCAGCCTCGGAGTTCTGCCTCAACGCGTTCCATCGCCAAGTTCGCGCCCTTCACCAAACGAACTTTGATCATTGCGCCACCGCGTTGGTGGCGGTCGCGCGCGAATGCCGCTATCTCATTGAGGCACTCGACCGATTCAGGGATATAGGCCTGCAGGACAATGCCGGCTTCCAAATGGTGGAACTCCGGCTCGGACAGCACGCCGGTAAACGCGTTCACCGTCAGGTAGAGGTCTCGGTACTCTTCCATGTCAAGGTTTACGAATGCCGCCGGAGAACGTGCAGCCGCAACTCGGTACACCTCACGCAAGCGGTCCGCAATTCGGCCAATCCCGTCGTCGAATGCCAGGACATCGAGATTTGCGCAGATCGCCGAAATCTTCACCGACACGTACGTGACGTCGGGTTGGCGCAAGAGATCGCACACCCTCTCGGTGCGTGATGTCGCCTCTGCGTCGCCCAGAATCGACTCGCCGAGCAGGTTGACGTTGAGCGAAACACCCTGCGCTGTGCGTTCGCGAATGTGCGCCGCAATTGCTCGCTTATCGCCGGTCATCACCAAGGGCGCGAACTCACGTTTCATTCGCCACGAGATGCCCGCCACGACCACGCGAGGGAACAACCGAGCGCACCGTGCTCCGACCACGAGCGCCCATCGGTCAAGCCCGGTGACGAATGATGGAATCCCGTACTCGTCAATGAGTTGTCCGAATCGTTGGGCCGCTCGCTGACGATCCTTGATCCGAAGCACTTGGTCGGTCAGGTCGGTCAAGAACGCGAGACTCGATCCCGCTGACATCAACCCCGCGACGCGACGACGTCGGATTCGTTCGCCCCTCGTCTCTAATTGCGCGCCGCGCGAGAGCAACTCGGCGGCGATGGTTTCTGCTCGCAGAGCGAGCGATGACTCCCAGTTCTGATCCTCGACTTTGGTCATAGTTGCATACTAAATTGCCCGCGAGAGCGCGACCTGGAGACGAGATATATTGCCCTCATGATCCGTAACTGCGTCACCGTCGCGAGGACGCTGGCGGCGATCTCTCTCATCTCTCTTTTGTCAGTCGTGAGTGTCGCCGCCAGTCCCGGCACGGGTAACGCCGCGACTCTGCGCTGTCATCCATTGACGAACGGCGGTCACTGCTACGAACCAGGTGAGTACTGCCGCCATACGGACGCCGGAAAGCGCGGTGTTGCGGGCGATCGCGAACGAATCGTTTGCCGCAATAACAATGGACTTCGTTGGGAGCCGTACTAACTCCTGGCGCGACGACCGCCGGAAAAACGGTTACTCCCCGGTCTGTCCATCGACCGATTCGCGCAAGAAATCTGCGTGGCCGTTGTGCCGGGCATATTCCTCAACGAGGTGGCACAAGATCCACCGCAGACATGGTGACTGACCGAGCGGCGTGACACGCATCGCGAGTCCCTGCATCTTTTCGATCAGTTTGCCCGAGCATACGGAGCACGAGAGACCGAGTAATCCCCGGCGATGGCAGAGATTCTCGACGCCTATCGCCAGGCGCTCAACGAGGGTGGCGCCGTCGCGGTCGCCGGTCTTCTCGCGTACGAAGTTCAGGGCGCGGAGATTGCCGAATCCACGATGGGCGGCCTCGAGCGATACTACGGTGCTGGCCCCGCCGCACTTGAATTCTGGGCGACGCACAGTTCACTTGAACAAGATCACGCGCAATGGACCCCGGACGGTTTAGGCGCGCTTTCGCCGAGTGTCGATGACGTCAATCGCGGCGTCGGTCTGGTCGCTGACGGGTGGTGGAACTTCTTGAGCGAACGCGAGTCCTTCGCCGTCGCTTAAGGAATTCAGTTACGCGCAATTGTCTTTCGCCCAACCACACCAGATGAGTGAACATTGTGGCCAACGGGCTCATCGCTCGGCCACCGGACCGCTGATTTCACCAAAACACCCAACGTAGGTGTGCGAATAAACATCACGCGCGCTCATTTTTGATCATCGGCGGCCGACCATTGCGTGAGAAGATGAACGCTGCAAAAAGTGTCGCTGACCACTCGACGGCGACCGTCGCAGCCATTCGATTGGCTACAACACGAGAATAAATCAGTACTTGACAAGGTAGTGAGTGACCACTTACAATAAGCGCATGATGGTTTCCACTCGCCAGACCGCGCCAGAACGCCGCATCGCGGCACTGTCGGCCGCCGTGACCGAGTTTGCTCGCTCTGGTTACGAAGGAACGTCAACTGAAGCGATCGCCACGAGGGCGGGAATCTCTCAGCCCTATCTCTTTCGACTCTTTGGGACGAAAAAGGAACTCTTCATCGCGGCTTTCGACCAGGTGGGCACTCGCATCGTCAAAGAAATGTCGACGGCCGCCAAGGGTCTAAGCGGCGAAGCTGCGCTTGAGGCAATGGGTACGGCCTATTTCGCGTTGCTCCAGGACGACGAACTATTGAAGGTTCAGATGCACGGGTACGCCGCCGCCACCAACGACCCCGACATTGCCGCAATTGGTCGTAAGACGTTCAACGTGTTGTGGCACATGCTGAATGACGAGTTGGGTCTTGACGAAAAGATGATCGGGGACTTTTTCGCTCGGGGCATGCTTATTTCGGTCATTTCCGCGATTGACCTACTCTCCGTCGCCGAAACTTGGGCGCAGTCGATCTGTCCCGCTCCTGAGAAAATGAAATTCATGGCAGCAAAGCCAGCCGCGGGACGAGAAAACCTATCCAGTACTGCCACCACCACGGAGTCGAGTAATTAATTCTACTTTTTTTTGCCCGTTATATTTAGTGACTACTCACAACCAAATGAAGTACCAACCCACGACAAGTTTCAGAACAAACCGTAAGGAAAAATTATGAGCACCGCTCTAGAAATGTCAGCCGATTCGGCCTTCGCGACCCCACGAATCGCCGACGAAACCACCCCCCGACGCCAGGGTATGTGGGCCATCATCATTACCGGGCTGGCGCTCTTCATGGCGTCACTCGACAACCTCATCGTGACGACCGCGCTTCCCGTCATTCGTACTCACTTGCACGCCGGTATCTCGGGCCTCGAGTGGACCGTAAACGTGTACACCTTGACGTTCGCCGTCCTGCTCATGACCGCGGCGGCGTACGGCGAACGATTCGGTCGGCGCAGGGTCTTCACTTTGGGTATCGCGCTCTTTACACTCGCCTCAGCGGGCGCGGCCCTCTCTCTGAACATCTCTCTCCTGATCGCCGCGCGTGCGATCCAGGGCGCCGGTGGCGCCATGATCATGCCACTGTCATTGACTCTGCTGAGTGCGGCCGTCGCTCCGGAACGCCGGAATTTTGCCCTCGGCATCTGGGGGGCGATCGGTGGCGCCGCGGTGGCACTCGGGCCGCTCGTGGGAGGCGCGGTAACGACGGGACTGTCGTGGCACTTTATTTTTTGGTTGAACGTACCGATTGGTCTCATCTTGGGGCCGCTCGCCTGGTCGAAGATGTCCGAGTCGCGTGGAAACCAGACCCGCACTGACCTCGTTGGTGCACTTCTCGTCAGTACCGGACTGTTTGGAGTAGTGCTCAGTCTCATACGAGGCAACTCGCACGGTTGGTCCAGCGCGGGCGTGGTCGCATCGTTCGTCATCGGAACGTTGCTGTTGGCCGCATTCATCCGTTGGGAGCTACGGACCACGGTCCCAATGCTCGACCTTTAGGGCTCTAACCCCACACCTTCAGGTGTGGGGTTAGAGCCCGCGACGCATGACGACAGCGTCAGGTAGAGGGACGATCTTGCGAGCGAATGTACTCAGCAATCGTGGACAGCGGCGCTCCTCCGGCGGTGCCAACGTAGTACGACCGCGACCAGAAATGCCCACCCCAGAGGAATTGGCGCACGTGGACGCTGAAGTCCTTGCGCAGCATCCTCGCCGACACTCCCTTCAGACTGTTCACCAGTTTCGAGAGTTGGACGGTTGGTGGGAAGTTCACCAGCAGATGGACGTGGTCCACCTCGCCGTTGAACTCCACTAGCGCGCAGCTGAAGTCGTCACAGATCCCCTCCATCACCTCCTGACAGCGCACCAACATGGCGTCAGTGAAGACGTCGCGGCGATATTTTGTCACGAACACCAAATGGGCGTGGCATGCCCACACTGCATGTCGGCCACGGCGAATGTCATCGTGGGATGTCACACCCCAACCCTAGATTTAAGCCGGGACACTGCGCGGTGGCCCAACTTTTCCAGAGTCGGGGGACAGTAGTGACATGAAGCACGTTCGGACGTCTATGGATCGGTGGTCGTATGGGCACTAAGTGCCGTCTGCGCCCCACCACCGAGGTGGAGCAGTCCTTGTTGTCGTGGTGCGACCAAGAACGCTTCCTCTACAACCTCTGCGTCGAGCAATTCGAGTTCGCCGCTCGCTACCGGGGATTCGCCGCTCGCCCCAACGAAGCGACAAAGTCGCGCCAGCACTGGCCATCACCCGCCGAGCGCGCTCGTCAGTTGGCCGAACTGCGCGGGGAACTGGACTGGCTTAGATCAGGCCCCTCTGCCGTCCAGCAGCAGGCCCTTCGCGTCGTGGACCGCGCCTACGCGAACTGGTTCAAGAACCCCGCGCACTTTCGCCGTCCCACCTTTCGATCTCGTCACGCCACCCAGGGCATTGGCGTCGCTGGTCGTGGTTACAACTTCGAGATTCGCAAGACCAACCGCCGGTGGGGCGAGGTCAAACTGCCCAAACTCGGCTGGGTGAAGTTCCGTCTCACCGTGCCCTGGACCAGGATTGAGGATGCAAAGTCGCTGCGAGTGACCCGCGACAAGTCCGGACGTCGGTTCATCTCGTTCCCGTCGCCCCAACCAAAGGTCGAACGCACCGCGACCGGCGCCATTGTCGGCATTGACCGTGGCATCGTCAACACCATCGCCACCTCCGATGGGGCGCTCAAGTCAATCCTTGGTCTCAGCCCAAAGCAGCGAGAGCGCAAGCATCGTCTAGAGCGTCAGATTGAGCGTCAGGTGTCGGGTTCTAAGAATCAGCAGAAGACCCGGCTGCAACTCAACCGATTGATCGCCACCGAGGCCGATCGTGCTCGCGCATTCATCGAGGAGTACACCACCGAGTTGGTGAGGAACTACGACGTCATCGTGCTCGAGGATCTCAAGATCCCCAACATGACGAAGAGGGCTAAGCCCCAGCCCGACTCGGACAATCCGGGACAGTTCTTGAAGAACAACGCCGCCGCCAAGTCGGGACTTAACCGAGAGATCTTGCGCTCGCGTTGGGGAATGTTTGAACAGCGTCTTCGCGAGAAGGCCGACACCTGCGAGGTGGCCGTCATCAGCGTCCCCGCTCGCAACACCAGTCGTGAATGTGCCAAGTGTGGCCACACCGAGAAGAAGAACCGCGAGAGTCAAGCGTCCTTTTTCTGCCAAGTGTGCGGCCACGCCGATAATGCGGACACGAACGCAGCAATCATCATCAGAGGGCGAGGAGAGGTTGTTCTCGCAGCAACAATGGCCGGTGGAAGTACGGTCACAGCGCACGGAGACTTAGGGGTTACCCCGTCTATGAAGTGCGAAGCATCGAAGGCCGCCTGATGACGGCCCAGAATCCTCCCCCTTCAGGGGGAGGAGCCTTCAAGTGCGACTCTTCAAGAACCGATCGTTCACCGCGGTCAACGTCACGGCAATGCTGTTCAGTTTCGGGATGTTTGGCGTGATCTTCTTTCTTTCGCAATACCTGCAGACCGTTCAGGGCTACACCCCCTTCGGAGCGGGCCTGCGCATTCTTCCTTGGACCGGAATGCCGATGCTGCTCGCCCCCGTTGTCGGCGCTCTGGCACAACGTTGGGGTGGCAAGCCTCTCGTCGTCACCGGACTCGCCCTTCAAGCAATCAGTCTTGGTTGGTTGGCCGTACTTTTGGCACCGACGACGCCATTCGTTGACATGTTGCCGGCCTTCGTTCTGGCGGGAGTTGGTATGACCCTCTTCTTCGTGCCGATTGCGTCGCTCGTGCTCGGGGCCGCCCCGGCGGGCACCGAGGGCGTCGCCTCCGGAGCGAACGCTTCTTTTCGAGAGATAGGTGGAGTCTTCGGCATTGCTCTTATTGGTGCCGTCTTTTCATCGCACGGCGGCTACGCGTCGCCGCAGAGTTTCGTGAACGGACTACGGCCCGCGACGTTTGTTGGCTTTGTCGCGCTCGTGCTCGGAGTGGGCACCGCTCTTTTCGTCCGTGGTCGTCGTTCAAACGAGTCGCACACCAACGAAACGCTAACGCATTAACTCGTCCCTGGACAGCCACACGGTTCGCGCGAACGACGGGCGGGCGTAGCGGAGGTGGCGTCAATTCAACTGTAATTCTTTCCACTCCTCCGACATGATCTAGATAGAAGTGGAGTATCGCAGTGATGTCCGCGTCACCTGGCGTGGACGTAATGTAAAAGTGAAGAGGAAAGATAATGTCGATTACGCAGAATTCAGAGTTGCCGTCTGGATCGAGAACTCGCACCATTACGCACTCGCGCCCGCTACGAACGTTCGCCGGGATCGTCGGCGCTGCATCCCTTCTGCTCTTCTCGGCGAGTGCGGGTGCCGCAGCGCATTCGAATGTAGCGCTCAACGAAGCGAGTAACGGCAAAGTTGTGACCGTTCACGCAACGGATCACCTCACGCTGACGCTGCACAGCACGTACTGGACTATCGCGCCACTGCCCAAGCAAAAAGTCATCACGCAGGTCGGCCCGACCGTCACCGCGCCGCGCCTACCGGCCTCCGCGAACGGCTGTGTTCCCGGGCAAGGTTGCGGCACGGTCACCGCGCATTTTCTCGCTACCGGCGTCGGCCAAATTCGCCTCAGCGCGTCGAGGACGTCGTGCGGCGAGGCCTTGCGGTGCACGCCTCGACAGAGTCACTGGACGGTCGTTATCCGTGTGCGCTGATGCGCCCATCGATGCGCCGCGCGTGAGAGTGGCGCCGCCTGCTGTTCGGTAGGGTGGCCACATGCAACTGAGTACCGTAATTCTCCCGTCGCAGCGCTGGCAGCAGGCCCAACCAATGTGGGAGCGAGCCGAGCAGTACGGCCTCGACGCGGCCTATACCTATGACCACCTCTCGTGGCGGAACTTTCGCGAACGGCCATGGTTCACCATGGTGCCGACGCTCGTCGCCGCCGCGGGCGTGACGTCCGCGATCAAACTCGGGCCGCTCGTGACGTCACCGAATTTTCGCCACCCGCTCTTGCTCGCGAAGGAGTTTCTCGCGCTGGACGATATTTCGCGGGGTCGACTGATCGTCGCCGTCGGCTCGGGTGGTACCGGTTTTGACGCGTCGGCGTTGGGCGGCGAGCCATGGTCGACCAAGCAACGTCACGAACGCTTCGTGGAGTTCACTCGCACGCTCGAGGTACTGCTGCGCGAACCAGCAACGTCGCGACCCGGTACCTATTACCCGATTGTCGAGTCGCGACAGATCCCTGGACCGGTGCAGCTACCCCGTCCACCCCTCTACCTCAGCGCGACGGGACCCAAGACCATGGCGTTGACCGCGGAGATCGCCGATGGTTGGGTCAGTCTTAACAGTGCCGCAACAACGGACGCGGCATCGACGTACGCGTCGGCCCGCCACCAGATGTCGCTCATGCACGAAACCCTTTCCGTCCAACGTCGAGATCCTCGCTCGCTGCACAAAGTCTTTCTCGATCAGGAGAGCGACGACGGGCCACTTCGCTCATTCGACGCCTTCATTGAATGGGCCGGTCGCTACCACGAACTGGGTTTCGACGAACTCGTCATTCACTGGCCCATCCTTGACTCGCAGTTCGACTACAACGTCGAAGTCTTCGAACGAATCGCCGTCGAGGGTCGCCAACAGATCCAAATTTGGCGTCATTAATTAACGGGGCCTCCAATTCGCGGCCACTCGCCTTATTAAGCAAGGATCGGCTTGCCTATGGCACGTGACGCTTAGGCGTCGCTTACCGGAGCTTCGGACTTTAACGGGGTGTGATTCCAGTGAGCTTTGTCCAATCAGGCCTTCCGGCGTAGAGGAGCACTCGAACCCTGAAGTTGCGAAATGATCGGAAGCCGAAGGCGCCGCGCTTGACTCGCTTGATGAGGTTG
>JBBQGY010000048.1:0-10900 GCA_038323435.1 Acidimicrobiales bacterium | reverse complement strand
TTCTGTACCAGTATTCGACGACTTCCGTGACGAACATACCCTTGGTCGAACGAGCCTCCTGCGCGTCCAGGGGAACACCCAACGCGCCAAAAATTTCGACTTCCGCGCGATGCCAGAGGATCTCGGTGTCGAACAAAAGTCCATCCATGTCGAATAACGTTGCCCGGATTGTCACTCGACAACATTGGCACACCCCGCCAAGTACGGTGTCGCCGTGACGAAGGTTCGCCAACTACAGGCTCGCGACGTGGACGACGTCGTGGCGTTAATTGCCGGTCGACTCGCGGACGACGCAACAGTGCATCCCCTCATCAATCCCGCGATCTCACGTCAGCTACTGACTGACTCGCTGCTCGGCGCGTTGCACGAGACGTGGGTCGCCGAAGAGGATGGTCGCATCGTTGGCCATTTGTACGGTGCTCTTCTCCAGAACGACGACTACGGCCAGGGCGTCTGGATCGGTCCCGACGGCGCATCCTTCCCATCGATTGACGTCCTTAGTGATCTCTACCGCGCCGGTGGCGCGTCGTGGATTGAACACGGGGCACTCGAGCATTACGTGTGGACCCTGGAGCACGAATCCCGCACAACTGCGTGGCACCAATTGGGTTTCGCGCGCATGCATTTACGCGGCGTAATGGTAATACCGCCGCGTCGCGCGCATGCATTGCCTGCCGGGTACCGTCTTCGACGAGGCAACATCGACGATCTCGATCTCGCGGTCACCCTTGATACTGCCCTCGACTGGGCCCAGCGCCAGGGTCCCAGTTTCTCGATTTCTGCGCACGGTGGATCGAAACGTGACGACTTCTATGAAACTCTGGTCGACCCCGAGGTCCACCACTACATCGTCGAATTCAACGGAGAGGGCGTGGCCCAATGCATAACGTTTCCGTTGCCGCCGAAACGGGGATCGTTCGACGACACCTTGCATCTAAGTGCCGTGGTCGTGCTGCCCGAACATCAAAGTCGAGGGATCGCCACGGCCATGGTGGACCACGCGCTCGCCAATGCGGCGGACGCGAACTTTCGCTTCGTCGAAACCAACTGGCGAGTCACCAATCGCCGAGCGCAGTCATTTTGGTGCAACTACGGATTTCAGCCCACGTACGTCCGACTGCACCGCACCATTGGAAGCGGTTAGTTCAACGACGATTCAATGGCCTTCACGAGCGCGGGATCCTCGGGCGTAACTTCGGGGCCAAATCGCTGCACCGAACCGTCGGGGCCGAGTAAGAATTTCTCGAAGTTCCAGCGAATGTCACCGCTGTAGCCTTCCGCGTCGGCGGTCTTCGTCAGCTCAGCGTAAATCGGATGACGATCGTCACCATTCACGTCAATCTTCTCGAATAGGGGGAACGTCACGCCGTAGGTGGTCGAACAGAAAGTCTGAATCTCTTCGGCGGTCCCGGGCTCTTGTGCACCAAACTGATTCGACGGAAAACCCACCACGGAGAATCCTCGGCCCTCGTACTTCTCTTGCAACTTCTCGAGACCTTCGTACTGAGGCGTCAGCCCGCATTTGGACGCGACGTTGACGATAAGCGCCGTTTTGCCGGCAAACGGCGCGAGCGAACTTTCGTCACCGCTTAAGGAGTGAATGGGGAGGTCGTAAATTGTCATGGGTGAACCTTATCGGCTCAAATCTGTTGTGCGCCACGCCGTAGGCTGCCCAAATGCACGCCGTCATTATCAACGATGAGAAACTTGAAATGACCGAACGGCCGACCCCGGATCCCGGCGCCTACGACGTCGTTGTCGCGGTGCGAGCAGCGGGTATCAATGCCGCCGATCTTTTGCAGCGTCAGGGTTACTACCCTCCGCCGCCGGGGTGGCCGGTGGACGTCCCCGGCATGGAGTTAGCCGGCGTCGTCAGCGCAGTTGGCGAGCGAGTGAACGAACCGCTGCTCGGACGACGAGTCTGCGCACTCGTCGGCGGCGGCGCCCAAGCGACTCACTGTGTCGTGCCGAGCGAGCACTTGATCTATATTCCCGACCACGTCAGTTGGGACGAGGCGGGAGGTTTTGCTGAAGCGTTCACTACCGCGCACGACGCCCTCGTCACTCAAGGTCACGTGCAGACGGGCGATCGGGTCCTCATCTCTGGCGCCGCGGGTGGCGTCGGAAGCGCGGGCGTGCAAATTGCCCACGCCTTCGGTTGTCACGTGACGGCGGTTACGCGCACTAGCGAACATCACGAGCGGTTGCGCACCCTCGGCGCCGACGACACGATCACGCTCGATCAAGTCTCGACGATTGGACGGGTCAACGTCGTGCTGGAACTTGTTGGGGCTTCACATTTCAGCCTCGCCCAACACGTGCTCGCTCCATTTGCACGCGTTGTTGTCATTGGCGTCAGTGGTGGTGGTAGTCGAGTTGAAGTAGACCTTCTCACCATCATGAGAGTTCGCGCCACTGTGAGCGGGTCCACGCTCCGATCGAGGTCGCGCGAAGAGAAGACCGAGGTCGTGGGTCTCGTCAGTCAGGCTCTGGTTCCCCTATGGACAACTGAGGAGTTGAAGGTTCCCGTCGCCAAGACATTTCCACTAGCGAACGCGGAGGAGGCGTACGAATTCTTTAGTCGCCCGGGGAAGTTTGGCAAAGTCATATTGCGTGTTGACGAATAGCCGCGGTTAGTTTGGTTCGATGACGTCGTCGGTGCCACTCCCCCACCCGAGCCGATGCGATCCAAATCGGATCGATTATGCGTCGATCATTATCGCCCACGAAGAGGCGGTCGCGCAGGAACTGCCCGTGTACTGCGATCCTTCGAGCGGACTGATGGTCCTGACGGTCGCGGCCCACCTCGGGCGCGGCACGTGCTGTCTCAGCGGTTGCCGTCACTGCCCGTACGTCAACGACTGACGAAACACACAATTGCTGGCTACGAGGCGGCCGACACCTCGTCGTGTTGACCCAGGTGATGCCGATCGATGTTCGCGAGAAAGAAAAAACTCAATGCCGAGCAGAGCAACATCAGTGAGCCGAATCGAAACGCAAGGTCGTAGCCGTGGACGTGCGACGCGGCGGTGAGCGCCGCACTCGCGACTGCCCCTGGCGCGTGGTGAAGTTTCGCGACAACAAATGTCGACGCCGCCGACACCGCGATCGTGTTTTGGATAGCGGTGCCAAACGAACCGCCGATTTGTTGCGCAGTCTGCAGCACCGCCGACGCGGCGCCCGTATCTTCTGGCCGGACGTTAAACAGTGCGGTCGACGACACCGAAACGAATACCATGCCAAGACCGAGACTGGCAGTAATCATTGCGGGCATGACGTGACCGAGATAGGAACTGTCGGGTTTCACAAACGACAGATAGAACAGGCCGATTGCCCCCATCACACCGCCAATCGTCACTAACGGTCGAGGTCCGACTTTGGGCAGGAACTGGCTCGCCGCGCCTGCGGACACGATGATGCCGAGCGAGAACGGCAAGAATAGGAGGCCCGACTTCACCGCGGAATAGTGATGCACGTTTTGGAAATAGAACGTCATGAAGAGGAACATTCCAAAGAGTCCGAGACCCACGAAGATTTGTGAAAGAAACGAGCCGGCGCGCACGCGGTCCGTAATGAGTCGAAGCGGCAACAACGGTGATTTGACTCGACTCTCAATCAAGAAGAAAACCGCGAGCAGTCCCGCACCGATTGCAATATAGGGCCACGAACTCGATGATCCCCAACCGTTCGTAGAGGCTTGCGAAACGCCGAACACAACGCTCACCATTCCGAGGGTGGCCGTCAGCGCCCCGGGCACGTCGTAGTGCGGATGGCCGTCCACTCTGGACTCCTTGATATTGGGCAGCGCGAGAAAGAAGGCAATGATCGCCATTGGCGTATTGACGAAGAGACACCAACGCCACGACAGATACTGGGTCAATAGTCCGCCGGCGATTAGACCAATCGCGGCGCCGACCCCCGAGAGCGCCCCAAAAACACCGAACGCCCTCGCTCGCTCCTTCGAGTCGGTGAATGTCACGGAAATAAGTGACAGTGACGCCGGAGCGAGGAGTGCTCCGAAAACGCCCTGCAGCGCGCGAGCGCCAAAAAGCATTTGCTGATTCTGCGCGAATCCACCGAGTAACGACGCTCCGGCAAATCCCACGAGGCCAACGAGAAAAGCCTTCTTTCGCCCCACGTAGTCGCCAATTCGCCCACCCAGCAGTAGGAAGCCGCCGAACGTGAGGGTGTAGGCCGTGACGGCCCACTGGTAGTTCTTTGGAGCAATGCTCAGGCCGCCGAGCAACTTGGGTCGCGCAGCGTGCGGCAACGCAATGTTGACGATCGACGCGTCGAGCACCACCATGAGGGCCGCAATCGCTATTACAAAGAGTGCGAACCAACGACGCGGATCGGCCGTCTCAGCGTGGACGACAAAACTTTCTGAACTCTCTGACATGGAATCCCCAACTGGTATCGAAGTGCGAAAAGGTCTTACGGAGTTTCGCAACGTGAGCCCTACTTATAAGCCGTCCCTTACAGGAGGGATCGTAGTGGACTGTACATCAGTCCGAGTGAGTCGGCCACGGGGCCGTAGGTCACCGCGCCGTTCACAATATTGACGCCCTCGGCGAGCGCGTCGTCCGCGACGACCGCCTCGCGCCAACCGTGTCGCGCGAGTTCTAACACGTACGGCAACGTTGCGTTCGACAGTGCGTAGGTTGACGTATGCGGCACCGCACCGGGCATGTTCGCCACGCAATAAAATATGGAGCCGTTCACTTCGAAAACCGGATCCGAGTGCGTCGTGGGTCGTGTCGCTTCGAAGCATCCACCCTGATCGACCGAGATATCAACGAGCACGGACCCCGGGCGCATTCGAGCCACGAGTTCATTGCTCACTAATTTCGGCGCTCTCGCTCCGACGACGAGTACAGCCGCGATCACGATGTCAGCGTCAAGACACGCTTCCTCAATGGTCAACGTCGACGACGCAATGGTTTGGACTCGGCCGTCGAAGTGAATGTCGACCTGGCGGAGTCGCTCGAGATTGCGATCAAGAATTTTCACGTGGCTGTGCAGTCCGACCGCCATGGTCGCCGCCGCGAGTCCCGAGACCCCCGCCCCGATCACCACTACATTCGATGGCGCAACGCCCGGCACACCGCTAATCAAGGATCCGTGTCCTCCGCCGGGTCGCATGAGATGGTGCGCGCCCATCAACGGCGCCATGCGTCCCGCGACTTCACTCATTGGCGTCAAGAGTGGGAGTGAATTGTCACGCAACCGCACCGTCTCGTAGGCAATCGCCACGTTGTTGGCCCTTGTCAGCGCGTCAGTGCACTCGCGTGATGCAGCGAGGTGTAAGTAGGTGAAGAGAACTTGATGCTCATGGGCGCCCAGGCGGGAATATTCGGCGGCGATCGGTTCCTTCACCTTCAATACGAGTTCGCTCTCCGCCCACAAATCGTCAACGTCGTTGACGATTGTTGCACCGTTAGCGACGTACGCGGCATCGGCGATTGACGAACCCACACCCGCATCCTTTTCAATTAGCACCGTGTGACCTGCGACGGTCAATTCTCGTGCTCCCGCGGGCGCTAAGGCCACACGATATTCGTCGGTCTTTATCTCTTTCGGGACACCAATAATCACCGTGTCACTTCCTTCTTTCTTTAAGGCATGCCTAGATCTGGACTTGTCGCACCGAATCGTGAACGGAAGTATCCTAAATCTTCTTCTTCGACATGAAAATGCTGAGTACTGCAAAACCGATTCCCACCGCGAAAATCGCGGTGCCAAAGACGAAGACCTGTGGTGGGATGCCCACCCTGGTCGCCCCGTATACCCATACCGGAAATGGAACGCTCGATCCACTCAGGAAGTTCGAGGTGACGAAGTCGTCGATCGAGAGCGCGAAGGCCATCAACGCTCCAGCCAATACACCTGGCATGATCAACGGCAACGTCACGCGCGTGAAGGTGACGAGTGGCGTGGCCCCGAGGTCGTAGGCCGCCTCTTCGAGCGCCCGGTCGAATCCGGCCATACGCGCTCGAACCGTCACCGTGACGTACGCGATGGAGAACATTACGTGGGCGAGCACGAGGGTGAGGAAGCCGCGGTTGATGTTGAGCGTGACGAACAGTCCGAGCAGTGAGGCCCCCATCACGATCTCGGGCGCCGCAATGTTCAAGAACAAAACTTGCTCAACTGCCGTCTTGCCGCGGAATCGGGGCGGGTGGTAGCGCACGAGCGCCACGGCGAGCAATGTCCCGACGATCGTCGCCACGATCGTGCTCACAATGGCCAACCGGATCGACAGCCAGAATGCCGAGGTGAGTCCTGGCACGCTGCTCCACTGGTGGTACCACTGAGTGGTAAATCCGTTCCACGAGAAGCTCACCAGCTGCAACCCACCGACCACTTTGTTGAAGCTGTACATGATCATGATCGCAATTGGGAACACCAAGTACGCAATGACCAGCCAGGAGTACGTTGGCAACACGGCGCGAGTCCAATGACGGCGCTTCTTATCGATAGTGTCGGCTGCCACGACGTCCATTTTGAGCGGTGCCTGGGGATCGTCGCGGACGCTCACAGGTACTGCTCGATGGTGCGTGAGCCCAAGAGCTTCGCGTAGAGGAAGATTCCGACGAGTGCGATCGCGAGGAGTACCGCCGAGAGCGAAGCACCACCGGCGTAGTCGAGGTTGACGAGGAACTCGTCCTGGACCACCGTGCCGATCATGGTGTTCGCGGTACCGCCGAGGATCTGCTGGTTCACGTAGTCGCCGAATGCTGGGATGAACGTCAACAGGAATGCGGCGAAGATCCCAGGCACCGTCAAGGGCAAGATGACACGCATAAAGCCGGCTCGGCGGTTGGCGTAGAGGTCGTACGCCGCTTCGAGCACCCGGTAGTCGATCCGTTCAAGCGCCACGTAAAGCGGTAATGCAGTGAACGGCAAGTAGTTGTACGCGAGTCCCGCCACCACCGCAAAACCAGTGCCCAGAACGTGGAAACCATGGGGCAGCAGATGGAAGTTCTTCAGCGCGTGCAGAACGACACCGTTATTCGAAAGGACGAACTCCCACACAAGCGTGCGGATTATGAACGACACGAAAAACGGCACCAGCAGCATCAGCAAGAAGAAGTTCTTTCGGCGACCACCGTGAAAGGCGATCCAGTACGCGATGGGAAAGGATAAAACCAGGTCGATCAAAGTGGCCGCGATGGCAAAATAAAAGCTAGTGAGAAACTGTCCCCGATAAAGGCTCACCACGCGAGGTAACTCTCCCCAGTGCCACGCCATTACGCATGCGCCCGTCGCCGGGCTGCACGTTTCGAGTGACATCACCAGCATCGCACCGAGCGGCACAATGAACAGCAGGAGTAGCCATAGCCCAGCCGGAAGACTCAAGAGATACGGTGCGAGCTTCTTGCCCCAACCTCCGGGACTTCGTGCTTGGGTCACGCCCCTTGGATAATCGGAAGAAACTGGGCGTTCCACGCGTCAATCTCCTGTTGATTCTTGAAGTTGTAATAGGAGCGAGTCGTCTTGGTGGCTGTCGCGTTCAAAAATACCAATGACGAGTCCGCGGTCACCGATGTCGGCAGACCGACCTCGTTTGTCAAATCCTTCAGCCCCTGCGCGGCCCAACCGGTCGGGTGCAGGAGTTGCTGTTGAGCGGTGGGCACCGGGCAGACGTAGTCGACGTAATACTCCACGACCGCCTGAATCTGAGGGTTGTAGTAGTAGTCCATGACTTTCATGGCGTCCAATGGATTCTGCGCGTAACGCGGAATCGCCATGTTATCGGTCCACAACATCGCGCCCTCTTGCGGCAGCATCAACTTCAACTTCTTGTACTTGCTGTTGAGGTTGGCCTGGAAGATATCACCCGACCACGACTGGCAGATGTTGACGTCGCCATTCTTCAGGTGCGAAATGTAACTCTGGTCGTAGTACGCCACAACGATGCCATCGCTCTTTTGTTGCTTTAGCTTCTTGGCCGCCTTGGCCCAGTCCGATTCCGTCGAATTCGCCGGTTCGACGCCAATCGCGAGCAGGCCCGCACTGCCCAGCTCGAAGGTGTCGGACATCATCCCCACTTGCCCTGCGTATTTCTTGTCGAAGAGAATATCGATGCTGTTACCGGGGTCCTTCACGACTTCAGAGTTGTAGCCCACAGCAGTCATACCCGACTGCCACGCCATCGAGAACTTGTTACCCGGGTCCCATGAAGGGTTCGTGACTAGCGGACCGGCGTACTTGTTGAAGTTCGGCATCATCGAACGATCGAGCGGCACTAACCAATTCAGGTTAATCAAGTAGCCCAGCTCCGGATTGTTGTTCGTCATTACGATGATGTCGTAACCCGTGGGCTGTTTCGCGGCCAGCGATGGACGGATCTTGGAGTAAAAGGAGGCGTTGTCCTGGACCGCCTCGATGTAGTTGACCTTGATGCCCGTGGTCTTGGTGAACTCTTCGAGCGTAGGATGCTTACCGCCCACCACGTCGATGTAGTACGGCCAATTAGCGAAGTTGACTTTGTGGTGGAGTTTCTGCTCCGCCCACCACGCCGCGGATCCGATTTTGGCCCCGGACGAAGATGGGGCAGCACTGGAACCACAGGCCGCCAATAAAATTGATGAACCAGCACCTAATCCGGCGATCTGCAAGATGTTACGTCGAGACATTCGGCGCTGGGTCAAGCCTCTCCACAACGACGGGTCCATACCCTCTGCGCTTACGATTTCGTCCGACATTCTCAGTCTCCCTCTTCTTCATTGATTTGTTCCGTCTCGGCGAGTGGTTTCACGGTGAAAGTGTGCTCCTCGGGCCATGTCAGCAGAACATTGTCCCCACTTCGCGGCGCGAACTGCGATCCAAGGTTCTGGGCGTAGACCGTGACTTCGATGCCGGCCCCGGTCTCGACGATGTACTGATTGCCAACACCCGTGAAGGTCGAGACACGAACTCGCCCGTCCAATGAGTTGCAACCTGGTGCGGGTGAGCTTCCCTCGGGCGCCAGGTCGATCTTCTCGGGTCGCACGCCAACCTTGACCTGACGCAACGCCAAGTCAGGCACGCGATTCGTCGGTACACGAATTTCGACGCCGCCCGACGTGACGACCGTCACGCGGCCGCCCTCGTTCCGGACGATCTCCCCGCCGAGCAGGTTGGACGCACCTAAGAACGTAGCAACGAACTCCGAAGTCGGATTGTCATAAACGTCCTTGGGCGAGCCCATACCCTCAATCTTGCCGTGCCACATCACCGCGAGACGGTCCGACATCGTCATTGCCTCTTCTTGGTCGTGAGTCACGTAGATGAAAGTGATGCCCACTTGGCTCTGGATACGCTTGAGTTCCACTTGCATTTGACGGCGCAACTTGGCGTCCAAGGCGGACATTGGCTCATCCAAAAGTAAAACTCTGGGCTGGTTGACCAACGCCCGGGCCAAAGCCACGCGTTGCTGTTGCCCACCCGAAAGTTGCGACGGCTGGCGGCGCTCGAAGTTCGGCAGGTCCACCATCTCGAGCATCTCGCCAACGCGCCGTTTCACCTCCTGCTTCGCCACGCGTTGACGGCGCAATCCGAATGCCACGTTCTCAAAGACGTCGAGATGGGGGAAGAGGGCGTAGGACTGGAACACCGTGTTGACGTTTCGTCGATAGGGAGCGAGTTCTGTGACATCGCGTCCGCCAATGAAGATACGACCAGCGCTGGGCTCCTCGAAACCACCCAACATTCGCAACGACGTTGTCTTGCCGCAGCCCGACGGGCCGAGGAGGCTGAAGAATTCTCCCGCGTTGACCTCGAGGTTGAGGTTGTCGACGGCGTTAACGTCACCAAAACGTTTGGTGACGTTTTCGAAACGAACGTTGGCAGTCTTGGAATCATCGGCGTCCGCAACGCGCGCCGAATTCAACTCTGATTCATCGCGCAACGCCGGCTGGCCGCTCATCCCTGGAATCCTAAACCACGCTCGCGTTCGAATCACTGAAATCTACGGAATTCAATAATTGCATCGGTGCGATCGACACGGCCCCGCCCTTGAAGTCCGACCTCCGAATGTTGCCTCATTCATCGCTTCGAACCTATCCAGTCTCCACGACACCAAATTTTATTCCAGCCCGCGACACAATGAATCGGTGACCGAAGTTACGTGATGAACCAGTCGCTTCACTTCAGCTCGTACGCCGAACCTGCTTGGTATACGATAAGCCAGTTGTCCGGCACCACCAAGAACACTGAACACGTACTCAACCGATGCGGATCATCTTCTTGTTGACAAATTCATCGGCGCCGAAGCGACCAAGCTCGCGGCCGAAGCCCGAGGCCTTCACACCGCCGAACGGTAATTCGGCGCCATCAGCGCCGACGAGGTTGACGAATACCATTCCTGCGTCGATTCGTTCGGCGACTCGTATCGCCTGCTCGGCATCGGTGGTGAACAGATACGATCCCAGACCAAAAGGTGTGTCGTTGGCCACTTCGATCGCCTCCTCTTCGGTGCCAACTCGATAGACGGAGGCAACGGGACCGAAAAATTCCTCATGGAAAGCATCACTGTCACGGGCCACATCGACCAGGACAGTCGAAGAGAAGAACGTACCGTTTCGATCACCGCCCGTCAGCACTCGGGCCCCCTGAGCAATCGCCCGTTCGAGTTGATCCTGAAGTCGTTCCGCCGCGCCCTGAGAGGAGAGCGGACCGAGCACGGTTTCGTCCGATGTCGGGTCGCTTGGCTTTACTGCCGCCATCGCGGCCGTGAACTTTTCGAGGAACGGTTGATAGAGATCTTCAATCACGATGAATCGTTTGGCGGCGTTGCACGACTGGCCACTGTTATCGAGACGACTTGTCACCGCCGCTTCAACTGTCGCGTCCAAGTCGTTTGTGCTGAGAATGATAAATGGATCCGAGCCACCGAGTTCGAGGACGACCTTCTTTA
>JBBQGY010000047.1:0-10965 GCA_038323435.1 Acidimicrobiales bacterium | reverse complement strand
TCGCGTCGGTCAAGCACAACGGCTAACTCGTTGTCGCCGCGACGATCCCTTCGTCGCTCCCCTCGTGGTACGTCAATGACGAGGGCGAAACTCATCAGTTATTCTCGCTGAATGGACGCATCCAACCTCGATCATTGGGAACAGTTAGCCGCGGTACACGGCACCGGCAACGACCGGTACTACGACCTCGACTCGTTGATTGCCGGCGGCACCCTCATGGGATCGGACGAAGCCCACGCCCTCGAACTCGCCACCAACGCAGTGGGCGTCACGGGACTCGACGTCTTGCACCTCCAGTGCCACATTGGCTGTGACGCCATCACGATGGCTCGCCACGGCGCACGGGTCACCGGTGCCGACTTTTCGACGACGGCGCTCGCGCGACTGCGCGACCTCGCGCAAAAGTGCCACGTGCACGTGGCGACAGTCGAGACGGACTCGCGCGATCTCCCCCACGACCTCGACAACTCGTTCGACCTGGTCTACGCGACCATTGGCGTGCTCGGATGGATTGACGACATTGACGCGTGGATGCAAAGTGCGTCACGAGTTCTTCGAAAAGGCGGCCGGCTGGTGCTGGTTGAACTCCATCCCCTCTTGTTGATGTTCGACAGCATCGATCCGCTGGTCATTGACTTCCCCTACAACTTTGACGGACCGCACTACTTTTCGGGCGAAGGCTCCTACGCGAACCGCGACGCCGAGGTCACCTGGTCCACCACCCAATTTGCTCACAGCGTGGCCGAGGTGGTGATGGCCTCGATGCGGGCCGGACTTCGCACCGTCCACCTCGAAGAGGGAACCTCAATGAGTTTCGACCCGAGGGGAATGGGCGGCGAGATCGGCGACGATGGTCGCTATCGCTTCCGTATTGGCGTGGGAACAAAAGAGGGCGACCCGCTGACGCCGGCCTTTCCACTGCCGCTGCTCTTTACGCTGATTGGCGAAAAGTCCTAAGGCCCACGTCGCCGACGAAGGTTTAACGGCGGCGCGCACCCTGGGTCATCTTGGCTAGGCGCGCCACCAGAATCTCGATGACGGTCAGTTCAGTGACGTCCATGTCGGTATTTAAGTCTTTACCGCCGAAGCTGACGCCACCCTTCAGGGCAATGTCGGCGTTCGTGATCCAGTGAACCGCGGTGCTGATGCGCTCGGTGCCGAGGCGCTGGCTCATCTGGAGCGACTTCGTCGCGGGGAAGCTCCGGATCCCGAGGAGCGCCGCCGCGTCGTCGGCGCCGCGCACCCCGCTGCCCTCGAGTTTCGCCATGCGCAGGTAGTGGCGCTGGAGCATGTTCACAATCTGTAGTCCCGCCCGGCCCTTGGAGTCGAGCATGCGCCGAGCGACGACAATGGCCTTCGCGGCGTTGCCGCTGTCGATCGCGTCGGTGAGGTCCCATTCGGGTACGTCGCCGGCGTCACCGAGGTACGGCTGAATGTGCGAGAAGTTGAGCGGGGCCGAGCCGTAAATCGACTGCAGGGTACGGGCCAGAGCGTCGACGCGCGCCACGTCATCACCCACCTGATCGGCGACCTTTTGCGCAGTCCCGTGATCGATCGTGACGCGATATTCGGACAGTTTTGATTCAACGAAGGACACTCGCTCGGCCGAGCGCGATCCAACGTTTACTTCGACGACCTCGCCGGCACCCTTCACCAACTTGTGGGCCTTCGTACCCACAATCGCCAGTACCAGGACGACCGACGGCGCGGGGTCGGCCATCCATTCGAGGAGCAACGCAACTTCATCAGCGACGAGGGACTGGGCGTCGCGCACGACAACCACTCGCCGCGGCACGAGGAACGGCGGCGTGTTGAGTGCTTCGAGCACGCGCGCGGTGACCGGCTCGCCCGCGGACGTCACGTCCTTCGCCGTGAAGTCCTCGAGGGCGACGGAGGGGTCGAGGTCGCCGAGCGCGGAACCCACGACGTTGTGTACGGCGTCGTAGACCATCGTCGCATCAGTCCCGACGACACAGATCGTGGCGCTACTCACGTCGCGGCTTCGAAGAGGCGCGCGATGGTGTCGCGCACTCGAACCGATCCGGCGACGTCATGGACCCGAACGATACGACATCCCGCCGCGATGCCGAGCGCGGTCGTCGCGAGCGACGCGTCGCGTCGCTCGGTGACGGGTAGATCGAACATCACCCCGAGAAACGTCTTGTTGGACGCCGAGAGCAGCAGCGGGGTGCCGCTCTCAGCGAGCCTCGAGGAGTCCCGAAGGAGTTGGAGCGACTGCGCGGCGCTCTTTCCGAGGTCGAGCCCCGCGTCGATGATGATGCGGTCACTCGCCACGCCGGCGTCGAGTGCCCACTGACGTCGCTCGCGAAGAAACTGCTCGACGGTGTTCGTGACGTCGTCGTACTGGGGATTGGGGTCCGCGACGCGCGGGCGAAGGCGAATGTGCGTCGCCACTACCGTCGCGTTGGCGCGGGCGGCGACCTTCAAGTAGTCCGGATCGGCGAAACCACTGATGTCGTTTCCGACGCAGGCGCCCTCGGCGTACGCCGCCTGGGCGACCGAGGCGCGCCACGTATCGATACTTAACGGCAGATCAAATCGCGTCACCAGTTCGACGATGACCGGCACCACGCGATCGAGTTCTTCTTGTTCGCTCACCTCATCGCCCGGACCGGCCTTCACCCCCCCGACGTCGAGCAGGTCCGCGCCATCGCTGACCAACTGGTCGGCGCGCGCGTAGAGCGCGTCGAGTTCGAAGGTGGCGGCCGGACCAAAGAAGGAGTCCTTCGTCCGGTTCAAGATCCCCATCACGAGGGCGCGCGACGTGAGGTCGAAGTTCGACGTTCCGAGCGACAGCCCTAGAGGGCGATCGGGGCGGTAAATCTGCACTAGTACAGACGACTCGCCAGGCGCCGGCGAAACGAGACGTAGCGAGGATCACTCGGCCCGAGCGCGTCGAGAATCTCCAACAAGTGATCCTTCGCGGTATCGTCGGTCGCGGTCTGTTCGAGCAGGTGCTCGAGCGTCAGGTCGAGGTCACCGTCGAGGCTCACCCCACCGCGCTGCAGCCGGATTCGTGCGAGGACCGTCTTGGCTTCGAGCTGGTTCGCGAAGGGAGTGAGCAGGCCGTCGGCTTCGTCCAATCGATCAGATTGGCGCAGCAGGTCCGCGAGCGCGACCGCCGCACCGGCGTTGGACGCATCGAACTCGAGGGCACTTCGCAACGACGCCTCGTCACCAGCTCCCACCAATTGGTCGCTGAGTGACGCCCCGGGTGCGAGCTTTTCAATGAACTGGCGCACCGCTGCTTCGGGTAGCGCCCCCACGAACGAGTCGACAATCTTTCCTTCGTGCAACGCGAAGACCGCGGGAATCGACTGGACATTAAAGGCTTGTGAAATCTGAGGATTCGCGTCAACGTCGACTTTGGCCAATTCGACCGCGCCGCCACTCTCGCCAATGACCTTTTCGAGTATCGGACCCAGGGTTTTACAAGGTCCGCACCACTCCGCCCACAGGTCCACCACGACCGGAACGGTCATGGATCGCTCGATCACCGCAGTACTGAAAGTTGCATCCGTTACGTCGTTCACGACGGCCAGCCTAACGGCGACGACGTGTACGGGGATGATCTTCTGGCGCTGTTAGCCTCGGAAATTATGGACAGTTTGGTCATGGGCATTAATGAGACCAACGTCTCGAGATGGATGGTCGAACACGTCAGTGCGCGAGCGCCTCTCACCTTCGAACTCATCGCGGGCGGTCGTTCGAACCTCACCTACCGAGTCCTCGACGCCGACGGCCGTGCCTTCGCACTTCGCCGGCCTCCGACGAGTCACGTGTTACCCACCGCGCACGACATGGTGCGCGAGCACACCATCATCACGGCCCTCTACCCCCTTGGAATTCCCGTGGCCCAGCCGCTCGGACTCTGTGGTGACGAGAGCGTCAACGAACGGCCCTTTTACGTCATGGAGTTTGTCGACGGCGCGATCCTGCGCAACCGCGACGACGCAGAAAAGGAGTTTGACCGGGCGACGAGGAGCCTGATCGGGGACAATCTGGCCACGACCCTCGCTCGGTTGCACGACGTGGACGTTGACGAGGCCGGACTCACGAACCTCGCGCGCCACGACGGTTATATCGAGCGCCAACTTCGGCGCTGGCGCACGCAGTACGACCAGATGCGCGTCGAAGGGGTCGATCACGGTGGCATCGTCGAAGCGGTCGGCGACCAATTAGCGGGCTCGATTCCGGTCCAACAACGGGTGTCGGTCGTCCACGGCGACTACCGCCTCGATAACACGGTGCTCGATGCCACCGGTCACGTGCGCGCGATTCTCGACTGGGAAATCTGCACGCTGGGCGACCCGCTCGCCGACCTGGGCGTATTGCTCTGCTACTGGACCGAACCCGGGGACGCGACGGCCGCACTCCTCGGCGCCGCACCGACCACGGCCGTGGGCTTCGCGACGCGTGATCAGGTACTCCAGAGTTATGCACGCCACACCGATTTAGACGTCAGCAACGTCGCGTATTATCAAGCATTCGGTTATTGGAAATTGGCTTGCATTCTTCAAGGTGTCTTCGCGCGCTATAGCGCCGGAGCGGCCGGAGGCGATCAGGGCAGTGTGGCTGAATTTCCGACGCATATCGCAATGCTCGCCGAAACGGCGAAGACGACTCTAGAGGACCATTAATGGACGACGAAATTTACGACCGCATCATCTTTCTTGCCGACCCCGAACTGAGCGAGCCCGTTCTCGTCGTGGGTCTCGAGGGCTGGATTGACGCCGGACTCGGCGCAACCAACGCCATTGGCACCATGCTCGACACAATTCACACCGAAGTTCTCGCCACCTTCGACACCGAATACTTCATCGACCAGCGCGCGCGACGCCCCATCGCGCGAATCGTCGACGGGATCACCACCGAACTGACCTGGCCGGAGATTCAGTTGCGCTACGGACGTGACGGCGACGGCGCCGACATCCTCTTCCTCGTCGGTCCCGAGCCGGACTTTCACTGGAGCGACTTCGTCGACGTGGTCACCGACGCCGCCGGACGCTTCGACGTGCGATTGGTCGTCGGACTCGGCGCATTTCCCGCGCCGACGCCCCACACCCGCCCGATTCGCGTCATCGGGACGGCCCCGGCGTCGAGTGCGCACGTCCTCGCCCTGGTGGGATCGGTCACGGGAGAGCTCGAAGTGCCCGCGGGCATCAGTTCGGCCCTCGAACTGGGCTTCGCCGAGGTGGACATGGATATTGTCACGCTCTGGGCGAGGGTGCCCCACTACGTTGCTTCCATGCCCTATCCCCAGGCGTCGGCGGCGCTGATTGAGGGACTCGCGCGCATTGCCGGGCTGACCCTTGACGCCAGCCACCTGCGCGCGTCGGCCGACGAAGCGCGCCAGCGCGTGAACGATCTCGTGACCAATAATCCCGATCACTACTCGATGGTCGTTCAGCTCGAAGAGGCGGCCGACGAAGTCGAGGGCACTTCGCTCGGGGAAGAGCTACCGAGCGGCGACGAACTCGCGGCCGAACTCGAGAAGTTTTTGCGCGGCGAAGCCAGCTAAACCTCGCCTATCGTGCGGTGATGACGAAAAACGTGCTCATTACCGGTGCCGGTTCAGGATTCGGCAAGCTCACGGCCCTCGCCCTCGCCGAGCGTGGCCACCACGTGATTGCGGCGACCGAAACGAAGGAACAGGCGAAGGAACTCCGTAAGGTCGCGCCCGAACTCACCGTGAAGCGGCTCGACATCACGACCGACGACGTGAAGAAGGTCTACGACTGGGACGTTGACGTTCTCATTAATAACGCCGGCGCCGGCGAAACCGGACCCATCGCGGACATTCCCCTCGCGCGCGTGCGCCACCTCTTTGAGGTCAACGTCTTTGGCACGATGGCGATCACGCAAGCGGTCCTGCGGGGCATGGTCGCCAAGAAGTCCGGACGAATCATCATCATGTCCTCCATTGCAGGCGTGATGTCGGCGCCGGCCTTTGGGCCCTACGCCATGACCAAGCACGCGCTCGAAGCAATGGGCAAGGCGATGCGCGCCGAACTGACACCACTCGGCATTGACGTGACACTCATTAATCCCGGTCCGTACCTCACGGGATTCAATGACCGCATGGCCGATTCGATGTGGGAGTGGTTTGGCGATGCATCACTCAACGGATCCGAGGTTGAACTTTTCCGCGTGATTGGCTCTTTCGTCACCACCGGCCAGCGCGACCCCGCCGAAGTCGCCCATCGCCTCGTCGAACTCGTCGAAGCCGACACCACCACGGAGAACAACTTCGTGCCCGAGGACCTGCTCGCGCAACTGAACCTGGGTTAGTCGTCGACCCCGTCGACGTCACCCTCTTCGATGCGCAGTCCCAGTCCGAGGGCGTAACCCTCGAGGAAGAGTCCGCTGTCGGTTTGACGGGGATGACGGTCGGCGATCTCGTTGAACTTCGCCGAGTGGTCGGCCTCTTGCAGGTGAGCCAGTTCGTGCACGAGTACCGCGTCAATCACCCACTCGGGGCACTGACGTAATCGACTCGACACTCGAATCTCTCGCGACGCCGGTGAACACGAGGCCCAGCGGGCCCGCTGGTTCTTCACCCAGCGCACCGTACTCGGGAGCACGCCGTCGTTGTAGAGCTCGGCGAGGACCTTTGCTCGCTCTTCGAGTTCCGCGTCACCCGCGGCGTTCTGCGGCCGCTGCGTGAGGATGCGCTCCACGAGGTCGTCGACAAACGCGGTACGTTCGCGACCACGGATCCTCGCGGGAATCTGCACCACGATTCGACTGCCCGACCAGTGGGCCGTACCGGTCTTCTTGCGACGCGACGAGGCGCGTATCTCAACTTCGGGACGGTCGAAACGGGGCGGCTCAATGGTGATAACCGTGTCCGACGTCGATCCCTTCTGTTTACTCATCCGACGATGATGTTCACCAGGCGAGGGGGTCGCGAGACGACTCGGTGGGGGGTGGCGCCGGCGAGTTCGGCACTGATGAGTGCGTGCTCCATGGCTTCGGTGGTGGCGTCGGCCATGGAGATATCCGGCGGTACTTCGAGTCGTGCGCGTACTTTGCCGTTGATCTGCACGACCATCGTGACCAACGCGGTCTTCACGAGTTCGGGGTCGGCGTCGGGCCACGACTGGAGGTGCACGCTCGGTTCGCCGGGGTGGCGCATCTCCCATATTTCGGCGGAGACGTGCGGTGACATCGGCGCGAGCAGCTTCAACATGGCGTCGATCGATTCGTCGAGGACCACTCGCTCGATACCCTCGTCGCTGCGCGCCTGCTTGGACGTGGCGTTGTAGAGCTCCATGATGGACGCCACGGCCGTGTTGTAACTCCAGCGTTCGAATTCGTCGGTGACCTTGGCAATGCTGCGGTGCACGAAGCGGCGAACCTCGAGGTCCGCGTCGGTGGGTACATCGTGGAAGGTCACGTCGTCGTACTGGCTGAGGCGGTACAGCCGGTCGAGGAAGCGACCGCAACCGTTAATGACTTCGTCCGTCTGATCGGTCCAGTCGAGGTCGTCACCGGGCGGTCCGGCAAAGAGGTGAAACAGCCGTACGCCGTCGGCGCCGACGGTCTCGTAGTAGGGCTCGGGTGCAATGAGATTGCCCTTGGACTTGGACATCTTCTTACCCGAGAGTCGGATCATCCCTTGCGTGAAAAGTTTCATGAATGGTTCGCGCGCGATTCCCGGCGCGAAGCCAATGTCGACGAGCGCCTTGACGTAGAACCTCGCGTACATGAGGTGGAGAATTGCGTGCTCGACGCCGCCGATGTACTGATCAACCGGCATCCACTTGGCCACCTGCTCGGGATCAAATGCGCGCTGGGGCGTGAAGGGGTCGGCCATTCGCAAGAAGTACCACGACGAGTCGGTGAAGGTGTCCATGGTGTCGGTCTCTCGACGAGCGTGCGAGCCACAGTCCGGACAGGTGGTGTTGAAAAACTCTGGATGGGTCGCCAGTGGCGACTGACCACTCTTTTCCATCTTCACGTTGTCAGGCGCCAGCACGGGCAGTTGGTCGTCCGGAACGGGCACGATGCCGCACTGATCGCAGTAGATAATCGGTATGGGACATCCCCAAAAGCGCTGACGCGACACGAGCCAGTCGCGTAGGCGGTAGTTGACCTTCTTCACGCCGTGCGCGTGCTCGGCGAGGTAGTCCGTCGCGGCGGCCTTGGCGGCGCGCACATCGAGGCCGTTCAAGAATCCGGAGTTGATGTGCTCGCCTTCACCGGTGTACGCACCACCGTCAAAGTCGGCGGGCGGTTGGGTGGTGCGAACAATGTTGAGGCCGTAGGCCTCGGCGAATGCGTAGTCGCGTTCGTCTTCCGCCGGCACGGCCATGATCGCGCCGGTACCGTAGGTTCCAAGTACGTAGTCAGTCACGTAGACCGGCACCGCATCACTAGTAAAGGGATTGATGACGTAACTGCCGGTGAAGGCCCCGCGCTTTTCGAGGCTCGGTCCGGCGTCGGAGGTCGACGTGCGCTCAATTTCGCTCTCGGCCGTTGCTCGCTCCACGAGCGCGGTGACGCTCGCGCGTTGGTCGTCGGTCGTGAGTTCTTCGAGCAAGGGGTGCTCGGGAGCGACCACCGCGTACGTCACACCAAATCCCGTATCGGGCCGGGTAGTGAAAACCCGAAGTGCCTTGGTGACGTCGCTCGCAAACGGGAGGTCGAATTCAACACCCTCGCTGCGTCCAATCCAGTTGCGCTGCATGGTCTTCACGCGCTCGGGCCACTGAAGCTCGTCGAGATCGCGCAACAGTTCGTCGGCGTAGTTCGTGATCTTGAAGAACCACTGCACTAAATTCTTTCGCTCAACGAGGTCTCCGGAACGCTCACACGTTCCGTCGGCGAGGACTTGTTCATTCGCGAGTACCGTCATGCATCCCGAGCACCAGTTGACAATCGCTTCCGCACGGTACGCGAGACCGGCCTTCAAGAAGGCCAAGAAAATTGTCTGGGACCAGCGCATGAATTCTGGATCATGACTTTGCACTTCACGACGCCAGTCGTAGACCGCGCCGAGGTGCTGTACCGATGACTTCAATTCTTTGATGCTCGCATCAGTGAATATGCGCGGGTGGCTGCCGGCCTTGATGGCGGCGTTTTCCGCCGGGAGTCCAAATGAGTCGAAACCAAACGGTGACAGCACGGCTTTGCCGCGCATGGTTTGGTACCGGACCACGAGGTCACCGAAGGTGTAGTTACGAATGTGTCCCATGTGGGCAACGCCCGACGGGTACGGATACATACACAGGGCGTAGTAACGCTCGCGCGGGTCGTCGTTGTCGACCTCGTAGGTGCCTTCGTCACGCCAGCGGGCCTGCCACTTCGATTCAACTGCCGTGACATCAAATGCGCGAGCCATTTTGACATTCTAGAGAATTAACGGTCTAACGTCGCCTAAATGTAAGGTGCGATGAAGTGACGGAACCAACGTATCTCCTAAGTCACGGCGCGTGGGGTGGCGCGGTGTGCTGGCGCGACCTCTCGATTGAGTTCGACCGTCACGGCACGAACTGGATTGCGCTCGACCTGCCGAGTTCCAAAATTGGCGCCGATCCTGCGAGCGACCTCGCAATTGATGCGGCGGCGGTCGCATCAATTGCACCCTCCGACTCCCCCGTGGTCCTCGTTGCTCACAGTTACGGAGGTGCCGTTCTTACTGAAGTCGCTCCGCATATCCCCAGTCTGCAACGGACAGTGTTTATTGCGGCACTCGTGCCCCACCGGGGTCAGAGTGCGACCGATACGTCGCGAGAAGTTCGAACGCGAACGTTGCTCGACGAAGCGATTCAAGTTGAAGGCCAGTTTCTGTTTCTGAGTTCAGAGCTCGCAACGGTGGCGCTCTATGAAGACTGCGATCCCGAACTCGCGCTGTGGGCGACGTCACGACTTTCCACCCAGACGATTGCGAGTTTCAGAAGTACGAGAACGTCGCAGGAGGTCGCCGTGCCGTCTCGTTATATTCGCTGTGCGCAGGACCGAGCAATTGATCCTTCGCTGCAAGAACTTATGGCGGCGCGATGTGACGAAGCAGTGATTATCGATTCCGGACATTCGCCCTTTTTCTCACAACCGCAAGGTCTCGCTGACCTCATACTTCAATAGTGCAATTTCAACAGTCAAATTCAACTGCTAGAATCTTTGAACCTTTGGGGGTATAGCTCAGCTGGTAGAGCACTTGCATGGCATGCAAGGGGTCCGGGGTTCGAGTCCCCGTACCTCCACGAGAAAGTCCTTGAATTATAAGGGTTCTTGTCTCATATGCCATTTTCTCTGGCACGCCGCGACCGTTGTGTAAGCAACGGTGTAAGCAACGGAGAAAGCACATGGCGCACAAGCGTGGAAACGGTGAAGGTTCCATTTATCAGCGCGCGATTGATGGTCGCTGGTTTGGATCGATAGTTGTTGGATTCGACGCCAAGGGGCGCCAAAAGCGCAGAACGGTGAGTGCCAAGTCGCGTCGGGAAGCCGTGTCCAAACTCACGAAGTTTCAGCGAGACATATCTGACGGGTTGAGTCCCCAACTCGACTCGATCACTCTGGCCCAACTCCTCACGCGTTGGTATGAGGATGTTCTGCCTCGCCAGGTAAGGGAATCGGCCCAACAGCACTATTGGTGCATCGCTCGAGTTCACTTAATCCCAATCCTCGGCGCGAAAAAGTTATCGGCCCTCACCACACTCGACGTGGACGGCCTTCTCGCAGCTAAAGCTCGGCAAGGGTGTTCGCCATCAACTGTCCGACGGATCCGAGCAGTCCTATGCCAAGCGATCGACCAAGGCGTGAGATGGGGGTACGTCACCCGCAATGTGGCAAAACTTTCTCGATCCCCGAAACTTCCACGCAAAGAAGGCCGGACCATGTCACCTCAACAAGTTCGACTATTCCTCAACACTCTCAGTGGCCATCCCCACGAATCCCTCTGCTGACGTCCCCTGAAGTGGTGTAAATCCTGAGGTC
>JBBQGY010000046.1:0-11215 GCA_038323435.1 Acidimicrobiales bacterium | reverse complement strand
GCCGGCGAACAACGTATAAACGCAAGAACTCCAACTCTGGGCGACGAAGGGTAGTGGCCCTTGACGAGCAAACCACCAATTAACGACATCGGGGAGAACATCAACGAGCTCGAGGTGAGCAGGCGTAAAACGTGGGCCGCGGGAGTGCCCGGCGTCACTCACGCGGTTGTCCCGGCGCTGAAGGGGGTCGGAGTCGGACGAACTCTCAAGCTCCTCAGTTCAATGAACCAGAAAGACGGCTTTGACTGCATGAGTTGTGCGTGGCCCGATCCCGACCATCGCAAGTGGGCGGAGTTTTGTGAAAACGGAGCGAAGGCCGTGACGGCGGAGGCGACACGTCTTAGCGTCCCCACCAGCTTCTGGGCCGTACACTCCGTCAGTGACCTGCTGGAGAAGTCCGACTACTGGTTGGGATTGCAGGGGCGCCTCGTGGAGCCGGTCTACAAGCCTGCTGGCAAGGACCACTACGAACCGGTGAGCTGGGACCACGCCATTGCGATCATTGCCAGCAAATTAAGAGGTTTGCACTCTGCAAATGAAGCGGCGTTTTACACGAGCGGGCGAACGGCGAACGAGACGGCCTTCATCTACCAACTGTTCGTGCGGGCGTTCGGCACGAACAACTTGCCGGACTGTTCCAATATGTGCCACGAGTCAACCGGCCTCGCCATGAGCCAAACCGTCGGCATTGGCAAGAACACCGTTTCCTACGACGACTTCGCCAAGGCCGATCTCATCATCATCATGGGACAAAACCCCGGTACGAATCACCCGCGCATGCTCACGGTGCTCGAAGAGGCGAAGGAGGCCGGTGCGGAAATTGTCGCGGTGAATCCCCTGCTCGAGGCGGGGCTCATTCGGTACAAGAATCCCCAGAAAGTGAGGGACATCCTCGGTGCGGGCACCGGCATTGCCGACCAGTACCTCCAGATTCGCCTCGGCGGCGACGGGTGGCTCATGAAAGCAATTTCCAAGAGAGTTCTCGACGCAGAGGCCGCCAATCCCGGACAGATTCTAGATTCTGCGTTCCTCGAAGAGCACTGCGCCGGACTAGCCGAACTCCGCGAACATCTCGCGGGGCTCGACAACTCCACGGTGCTCGAAGCGACTGGCCTCACCGAAGCGGACCTTGACGAACTGACCGCGCGATATTTGAAGGCGGACAAGGTCATCATCACGTGGGCGATGGGACTCACCCAGCACGCCGACGCGGTCCCCAACATCCGAGAAGTAATCAATCTGCTCTTGCTGCGCGGCAACATTGGAAAGCCCGGCGCCGGCGCCTCGCCCATCCGTGGACACAGTAACGTCCAAGGCGACCGCACGATGGGTATTTGGGAGCAGATGCCGCAGTCATTCCTTGAAGCCATCGAAACAGAGTTTGGCTTTAGCCCACCGCGTGAACACGGCGTCGACGCAGTCCAAGCAATCCGTGGCATGCGCGACGGCACCATCAAAGTCTGGATCGCGCTCGGCGGCAATATGGTCGCGGCGATATCAGACACCAAGGTCGCGGAAGCGGCGTTCCAATCAACCGAGATGTCGGTGCAGATCTCCACCAAGTTGAATCGAAGTCACGCCGTTATTGGCGACGAAGCATTGATCTTGCCGACGTTGGGGCGAAGTGATATTGACCATCAGGCGACGGGCCCCCAGTTCCTTTCGGTCGAGGACACCATGGGCGCAGTGCACGCAACCAGTGGACGCGTCGAGCCAATCTCGCCCATGCTCCTCTCGGAAGTTGCCATTATTACTCGGCTCGCACAGGCCGTACTCGGCGACCGAGTGGCGGTCAACTGGGCCGGGTTCGAATCGAACTATGACTTAATTCGTGATCACATCAGTCGTGTCGTGGCGGACTGCGCGAACTACAACGAACTGATCCGCCACGAGGGCGGGTTTTTTCTGGCGAACGGTCCGCGCGACTCACGTACCTTTCCGACGCCGACGGGCAAGGCCATGCTGACGGTCAATGAATTATCGTACGTGCGGTGCCCACCCGCGCGATTGTTGTTGCAGTCGGTGCGTTCCCACGATCAGTTCAACACCACGATCTACGGACTTGATGACCGCTACCGCGGCATCAAGAACGGTCGCCGCGTGATCTTTGTGCACCCCGAGGATCTAGTGAACCTGAACATCCTCGATGGCGATCTCGTTGACATCCACAGCGAATGGGATGACCGCGTGGACCGTGTCGTACGCGAATTCAGAGTGGTCTCGTACGCCGCCAGCCGAGGATGCGCGGCGGCGTACTTCCCTGAAATGAATCCACTCGTGCCACTCGACCACACCGCGAAGGGAAGCAACACGCCGGTGTCGAAGACGGTGGTGGTGCGACTTGTGCGCTCGCCAACAGTCGTCACATGAGACGGCGCCCACGAACCGGGATTACTCATCAAACCGACAACGAGACTCATCTCTGGGTTTCGGGTACGTCGCACAACGTAAGGCGATTCGACCATCATGAGAACTGCGTCTATTACTCCAACTTTTGCCGACGTCAGCTTCCAGAATCTAGTAATCCACTGCCTCCCATGAAATACGAAGAGCTGTGAAAAACTATGGACAATGAACTTGAACGCGGTGAATTAAGCGCGCCACCGAGAGAATCGCATCTCAGAAAGGCTTTAGTTGCGGCAGTTGCGGCGACGGTTGTGGTGGCTGGACTATTTGTGATTCTCGCCTACCGAAACAGTGGGCTACCCAATTCGTCTGTCGCTATTCGAGCTTCGGGACTACCAGCGTCCATATCGAACCCGCTGGCGAACCTCATGTCACTGTCACCGGTTCCCCGCACGCTCGCGCACGCCTTTACCCTGACCGATCAGCGAGGACGAGCCATCTCGTTGGCGTCGTTCAGGGGCCGTACGGTCGTACTCGAATTTATGGACTCACACTGCACCGACATTTGCCCAATCATCGCGCAGGAGTTGATCGATGCCTACAGGGATCTCGGCTCGACAGCGAGCCACGTCGTCTTTCTAGCCGTGAATGTCAATCGTTTCCACACGAGCGTGGCCGACATGAGAACTTTCACCGACGAACACTTTTTGAACTCAATACCTTCGTGGCACTTCATGACGGGCCCACCCAGCTTATTGAAGGCCATCTGGTCCGACTACGGAGTAACAGTTGTCGCACCGTCGCCCACCGCCGACGTTGTTCACTCTTCGTTGATTTTTTTCATTAATCGAAAGGGTCAAGAGCAGTATCTGGCGAATCCGACCGACCTTCACACGGCGAGCGGAGCGTCGTACCTGCCCGCTGGCTCACTGGCTGATTGGGGCAAAGGTATTGCGTTGGTAGTGCAATCGATGATTAAGTAAATTGAACCGGCGGGCTTAGCATCGTGACTACCTTTTTAGCAGTTCATCCCTCTTGGGATCTCGCCGAACCACAGCGTTGCGTCATCACGTTCGAACGGATGCTGGTTTCGTGTACTGCGCCGGACCGAACGCCAGTATCGGCACAAAAATGAAACTAAGAAGCCAAAGTCCGATACCGAAGCCGGAAGACTTTCCGAAGGCCTTCGCCAAATCCATTGCGACAATTAGTCCAATCACAATATTTACCGGCGGTATGAAAAAGAGAATTAGCCACCATTCCGATCGACCAGCGATCTTGCAGTACAGATACAGGTTATAAATCGGAACGATTGCGCCCCACCCCGGCTCCCCCGCCTTCTCAAATAGCTTCCAAAATGCCACGACGTACAGAGCGATGAATGCCAAAAAGAAAACAACGACAAAACCCGATCCGGCGCCCGTGGTGCTGGTCGTCATTGCAGTAATCATTCAACACCCTCCCTCCGCTTTCGCCGATGCTAACGATGCGGTACGAGGCCTGTTGGGATGCTTCACCGCCCCTACCACGATGCGCCGGCCCTAACGGGATTTAACCGTGCACGACTGTCGTCTGTGATCCCACTTCGCCACTTTGGTACGCGAGGTTGAAAGTTCACAACCCTCATTTCATTCACGGCCGCGCGAAACCATCTGTCGCGCTGGTCGGTGCGGGCGCTGACCACAGTGTGGGATCACCAGGGTTGTGGTCACGTCGACGCAGAGACTAACGATTCCACCACGTTGGTCGGATCATGACACGCGTGGACTAATTATCTCGTGCGGCGCTCTTTGAATCGCGCGATCGGTCACATTGGTGAGGGTGGAGCGTCGAACGGCAAGACTGGGTACAAGATGTTGTGACACTTGAGCGAGTCGGACGATATAAGAGGTGAGATGGCAGGCGCAATTGTCCAAGGAGGTGAGCCCGCGCGACTTCGTGAAGGTGACCCCGCTGCGTGGGAGTCCTTCTACGAAAGGGTATATCCGATGATGCTCGCATTTGCACAACGACGGCTGGGCTACAACGAAGAGGCCCTCGACGCAGTGTCCGAGGCGCTCGCTCGAACGGTCACCACCATCGCCCGGATGGCCGAGTTCGACACAACGCCCGAGGCGTGGAGTTTTGGGATCCTGCGCAACGTCGTCCTCGATCTCCAACGTCGCACCTACCGAGATCGACAATTCCCAGTAAGCGGCGACGTCGCAGTACCCGACCCTTCAGAGGCACTGGACGAGCGCGGAGAGCACGAGAACGTACGGCGTGCGTTCGCGCAACTCAATGACATCGAGCGCGAACTCCTCGAGCTTCGCGTTGTCGCGGGGCTGACCAGTGAGCAAGTGGCCGTCGTCCTCGCGATGAGCCCGGGCGCCGTGCGTATGGCACAGTCCCGGGCGCTCACTAAGCTACGAAACCTCCTGCCCGAGGACGCGCAGCAATGAGCCCGATCTCCGACACCGAACTCATGGCAATGCTGAGTGGCGCGCTGACTGCCCCGCCCGTGACGCCCGATCAAGTAACACTGGCACGACTGCGTTCGACGTTGACCGAACTCTCACGTGAATCCGGTGTCAATGTCGTCACCCGTGTGGGTCGAACGAAGGGTTTCGCGGGACTGCGTAGTCGAGTGGCCCGACACACGTCGCTCGTTGCCGTCGCGACTCTCCTCCTCACCGGAGGGGTTGCCACCGCGGGAGTAGCGACCGACACACTGCCGGGCCCGATGCGCAACCTCGCCTACGACCTAGGACTTCCGGTTACCTCACCGGGTTTGTATCACGCCCGCACGAATTTAGAGCAGCTGAAGCAGTCCATCAACGATCGCAATAACAACGAGGAAGTGCGCTGGGGCCTTTCGCTGCAGCACGATTTGAAGAGCCTCAACGACGACGACCTCGCCAAGATTCGTCTGCCCGCACTGAGCCTGTTGAGCGAGATCGGTCTCGAGGATCCACTGAGTCCTTCCTCGCCAACATCCACCACAACAACGTCAACCACAACAACGTCAACTGCGATTACGACGACGACGACACCGGCGACCGACGAGGGCTCGAACTCGGATCGCAACTCGTCAGTCCCCCCGTCGGCCGTTCCCGACGGCTCTGATAATGATTCCTCTGATACCAACACCTCCGTTTCGCCTCCTCTGATCCCAACCCTCACGGTTCCGGGTCCAACGGTGCAAGTCCCGACCACGGTGGCGAATGGCGACGAAAGCGATCAAATTTCGCCCTCAACAACTCTGCCGGTCATTCCCAGTCAGGTGGCGACGGGAGTCACGCTCCCGCCCATCTCGCGCGACCAGTCGGGCGAACTTCCTTAGGCCGTTTCGTCGAAAGTGTGCGATCAACCTCAATTACTGCGTTTGTGAGGGGTAATTGATTGACGCAGTGCTGCTGGCCCGACTGTTCGCAGTCTGAATCTTGGACTGGCGAAGTATTCAGTGTTTTTCGTGAACAATGTGGAGCGGCGAGTGGTCGCGTTTGCACTAGGTCAGCGCTCCCCGTCATAAATCGACGGTCACCGTAGTGAACGGGAACTTCACAACAGCTCAACAACTTTTCGAATTGTCTATCCGATTAGCGAATTTTACGTGACGCTCGCGGCGCGACGACGATGTACGTGGTGAAGGGATTGGAAATGCTGATCTCGACGAAGGGGTAATTATGTTGGCATTTCGAACAGCAGCAGTGACCACCGCGGCCGTCTTGACACTGGTCTTTAGCGGTACCGCATTCGCCTCCAGTGGCTCCTCACACGAGAGCGGACAGTTGAGCGCGAATGACGTGACGACAACTACGACAACCGTCCTCCCGATCGTGACGTTGCCAGTTGTGACCACTACCAGTGCCTCGGACGACGTCACTGACGAGAGTCAGACTGACGAGAGTCAGACTGACGAGAGTCAAACTGACGAGAGCCAGGCCGACGAGAATCAAGTCGACGTGAGCGCCGGTGTGACGACGGGCCTCACTCTGCAGACCACCGAGAACGACAGCCAGGCCGACGAGAATCAAGTCGACGTGAGCGCCGGTGCGACGACGGGCCTCACTCTGCAGACCACCGAGAACGACAGCCAGGGCGACGAGAATCAAGTCGACGTGCGCGCCGGTCAGTCAACCACGAGCGACGATCAGTCTGACTCGACTGACGGTTCGAGCACACTGAACCTCAACGGTTCGGCCGGCGACCAAGGTACGCAACTGGATGGATCGGTCAGCCTCGACTCTGGTGGCTAAGTAAATCCGCTTTATCCATCGATCACTTCGTTGATCGATGGTTGGAAAGTGTCGCTTCATCTGAACGCTTCTTCGTGGACGATGTGGCTACTGATTCGTCGGCTCACGCCGGTGGTCTAGTCATATCACCCACGAAGAAGCGTTCGGCATTATCGGGATCGGTGAGTCGCTCAAGGTACGCGGCCACTCGTGCTCTCCCGGGCGCTAATTAGTGACCGCGAAGTCGCGCGAAGAGTCCGCCTGAGTGAGCCGAGACCGACGCAGCGTCTTCGTGGCACGTACACCGTTTGCTCGTGGGCACTCCCGCCATTACTTCTTCGACGTGGTTTCCACATCCTTTCCACGTCGCCTTGCCGCACTTCTTGCAGGTTGCACCTCTGCACATGACTCAACTGCCTCTCCTGGTTGTTTGATGATTCGCAAATTTGGCGTCGGCGCTAGCCGGTTGGTTGCAACCGGCGAAAGCTCGGAGAATGACGCCAGGTCTCGTAACCACCATCGAGGTTCTTCACCGGCACTCCGAGTTCGTTGAGCAATCTCGAGGCGACGTGACCGCGAACCCCCGCTTGACACATGACAATCACGCCGTGGTCGTCGATCTCACTCATTCGACGGTGGATCTCGTCGAGGGGTATGTTCACGGCCCCTGGAATCGTGCCGTCGGAGAACTCCTGAGGAGTTCGAACGTCGACCAACTGCGCGCCGGCCGCCTGTAACTGCTCGACGTCGCTCCACTGCACCGTGCCCTCGAGCCCCGACAGGAGATTCTCGGCGACGTAGCCCAGCATGTTGACGGGGTCCTTCGCCGAGCCAAACGGCGGCGCGTACGCCAACTCCAGATCGGCCAACTCCGGCGCGGTCAGTTCGCCGCGCATGGCCGTTGCGATCACGTCAATCCGCTTGTCGACGCCCTCGGTGCCAACGCCCTGGGCGCCGAGAATTGCGCCGCTCGTGGCGTCGACCATCAACTTGAGGGCCATCGACTTCGCGCCGGGGTAGTAGGTGGCGTGCGAGAACGGGTGGGTGTGAATCGCCACGACACTTCGTCCGTCAGCGACGAGCCGCTTCTCATTCCAGCCAGTTGTCGCGATGGTGAGGTCGAACACCTTGACGATCGCGGTGCCGATGGTCGGGACCGGACGAACCTTGCGTCCGGCAATATGGTCGGCGACGACGCGGCCCTGACGATTGGCAATATTGGCGAGCGGTACCAGCGTCGCGCTACCGTCGAGGGCGTCGAACTTCTCGGCCGCGTCACCAATAGCGTAGATGGAGAGGTCGCTCGTTCGATTGAAGTCGTCAACGACGATCCCTCCGCGAGGACCGACGGTCAGTCCGGCACCTCGGGCCAACGACGTTTCGGGACGCACGCCAACTGCCACGATCACGAGTTCGGCGTCGATGGTCTCACCCGAGTCGAGCTCGACCGTATCGTCGTGCACGACAGCGACCGCCGCGCCCAGGCGCAGCTCGACGCCATGAGCCTCGAGTTCGTCGGCCACTAATTGCGCCATCTCGGGATCAAGCGGAGCGAGTACTTGGTTGGCCGCTTCGACGATCGTCGTCGCGACGCCACGGTGACGCAGATTCTCGGCGATCTCGAGTCCGATAAAGCCCCCGCCGATGATCACCGCGCTATGCGGAGTGCGGGCCACTTCGAGCGACATCCGCTCTACATCCTCAACGTTGCGCAGCGCCAGGGCCCGTTCGATGCCCGAGATCGGCGGGATTATTGCCGAGGCGCCGGGACTGAGAACGAGCGTGTCGTACTCGAGGACGTACTCCTCGTTGGTGTCGAGATTGGTCACGGTGACGCGCTTGGAAGCGCCGTCGACCTTCGTGACGTCGCTGTGCACGCGCACGTCGAGGCGAAAGCGGCGGTGTAATGACTCCGGGGTCTGGAGCAGCAGCAAAGACTGATCTTGAATGACGCCGCCGACGTAGTAGGGCAGGCCGCAGTTCGCGTACGAGACGTGGCCGCTTCGCTCAAGCACCGTAATCTCCGCTCGAGCGTCCAGGCGGCGCATTCGCGTGGCCGCCGACATCCCGCCGGCGACTCCGCCCACAATGACAATGCGTTTCATATTCTTCCTTACGCCAAGCTCAAGAAGAGCTTCTGTAACTTCTGGGTCATCGCGTCACTGTCGATCGCCGGATCGACAATGCACTCGACGAGACTGGCCGAAATGAGGGTAAAGGCGGCGGTATTGATCGCTTTACCAACGGCCGCCATTTGCATGACGACGTCTTCGCACGAGCGGCCTTCTTCGAGCATGCGCACGATGGCACCCATCTGGCCGTGGGCCCGCTTGACGCGCTTAGTGATCGCCTCTATCTGATCTTCGTCTTGCAAGACGTGCGTGGTCGCTGTGGTGGTCATATCTCGTTCCTCGTTCGTTGAGAGCGGAATTTGTACGAAGTATAGCATACCCCCTGGGGTATTGCATTCCTCGATGCCGATGATCGGTATACGCACGTACTGACGCAGAGTTCTCTCCGGTGTCGTGGTCCCAGTGCGACGTCATTCGCGTCCAGGGTCGTGCGCACGTGGTACCAATGACACCACAATGATGCCCGAGCGTCGGGGCGGACTCGTAGAAAATTAAGTACGCGCCCCACGTTTAAGATGCAATGCTCGACTTCACAGTGAATCAGTCGAGTTCTTCGGATGGAGGTGCCCCTTACAAACCTTTGACGCCTTCGAATCGGACCTCCGTTACTACTCTCGTAACTGGCCGGCGCTCTTCGCTTCCTCCGCGGGCTCAACGATCGTCGATGACCACGGCACCGAATACCTCGACTTCTTCGCGGGCGCCGGTGTTGGTTCGGTGCTCACGTGACCCTTCATCCATAAAGTGTGAACCCATTCAGACGGCGTCCAATCGTTACGCAACCTCCTCGGCGACGAGGCGTAAGTGGTCGAGGTCCGAGAGATTAAGGACCTGGAGATACAGCCGCGTCGCACCGGCGTCAACGAAAGTCTGAATCTTCGCCCGGACTTCGTCGACCGTCCCGGCCAGTCCGTTCGCACGCAGTTCGTCGGGATCACGGCCAATCCACGCGGCGCGCGTGGCCACTTCTTTTTCGGTGGCGCCCACGCAGAGCACTTGCGCGGCGGAATACACGATCGCCGTCGTCCGGCCGATTTCATCACAGGCTTGTCGCACCCGTTCAAACTGTGTCGTTGTCGCAGCCAGGGAGGAGAACGGCATATTGAACTCGTCCGCGAACCTCGCCGCGAGGTTGGGCGTGCGCACTTTGCCTCCCCCGCCAATCAATATCGGTGGATGGGGGTGCTGCACCGGTTTCGGTAGCGCGGGGCTGTTGGTCAATTGGTAGTACGCGCCCTCGTAGTTGAACGACTCGTCTGAGGGCGTCGTCCAGAGCCCGGTCAGAATCTCCAATTGTTCTTCCAAGCGATCGAATCGCTCACCCACCGACGGGAACGCAATGGCGTACGCCGAGTGTTCTTCCTCGAACCAACCGGCGCCGATGCCGAGTTCAATGCGACCGCTGCTCATTTGATCGACGCCCGCGACGGCGATGGCGAGTGGGCCGGGCAGACGAAACGTGGCCGACGTCATCAACGTACCTAGTCGAATGGTCGACGTTTCGCGCGCGAGCGCCGCCAACGTGATCCACGCGTCAGTCGGTCCCGGTAACCCCGAGACCGATCCCATTTTCGAGTAGTGGTCGGAGCGAAAGAACGCGCCAAAACCGAGTCGCTCGGCCTCTTGGGCGACGCGCGCCAGATCGTCGTAGGTGGCGCCTTGTTGGGGCTCGGTAAAAATGCGCAGTTCCATAGGGTCCTCTCGGTCCGACTCCCGCGGTAATGCTACGCAGTGGTCAATGTCGGTCAGGGGTTGGCTCGCCAACGCAGTTGGGCCCCTCCGTGCTCGTGACCCGGACCCTGGTCGCAATTACTACGGTAGTTGAGCGGGCAGGGAATATTTCGTGCCGGAAACGAGTTACGTGATGGTGAGTGTCGATCTTGTCGTTATAGGTGGAGGAGCTGGCGCACTGGCGGCGGCGCGTACCGCGCAGCGTCGCGGCGCGCGGGTCACGCTCGTGAGTGACGCCCCGCTAGGGGGCGACTGCACGTTTTACGGGTGCGTTCCTTCCAAGACCTTGCTCAGTTGGGCCCGTCGCGGCGTTGGATTCGATGAGGCGATGGCGGCGGTGCACCGCGCCATTGGAGATATCGCCGCAACCGAGAACTTTGACGTTCTGCGTGGCGAGGGCATCGCGGTCATCAACGATCGCGCAACCTTTACGAGCCGCACCTCGGTGGACGTTGGTGGACGGAACCAACAGGCAAATCGGTTCGTGATCGCCACGGGGGCCACACCCGCGGTGCCGCCAATTCCCGGACTCGATCGTGCCCGTGTACTCAGCAACGAGGAACTGTTCAAGATCACCAACTTGCCGAAACGTTTGGCGATCCTTGGTGGCGGCCCCATTGGCGTTGAAATGGCCGAAGCCTTCGCGTTGCTCGGCAGTCAGGTGACGATCGTCGAAGCGGCGCCACTGCTGATTCCCCGAGAAGAGCCCGAGGCGAGTGTCGTCATCAGGGCTCAATTAGAGGGACTAGGCGTCACGGTGCTCGCGGGATCTGGTTGCGCAACCGTGAC
>JBBQGY010000045.1:0-11363 GCA_038323435.1 Acidimicrobiales bacterium | reverse complement strand
CACTAGCTCGGTGACCTACTGCGCGTCGCTCACTGATGTGCCCGCGGTGCTTGACACGCTGCGCGAGCAAAGCGACGTCATTGTCTTGCTCGGTGCGGGCGACGTCGCGCACGTGGTGGGCGCCTTGCTGGAAGGCATCGTCCGATGACGCAGGCGAACTTAATGCACTTGACGTCCAAGGGCGCGAACCGAGTCCAAGAGCATGCGCCATTTGGCGCGCGCACTACCTACCGCGTGGGGGGAACCGTTCGAGCCCTCGTGACGTTGTCGTCGCAGCACGACCTCGATGAACTTGGCCCCCTGATTGCGGGATCGGGGCTCGCGTGGCGCGTAATGGGTAATGGCTCGAATCTGCTCGTCGCCGACGGCGAACATGACGTCATTGGAATTGTGTTGACGCGCGAGTTCACCGATATCTCGTGGCGCGACGACGGCGCGTACGTACTGGTGAACGTCGGCGCCGCACTGGACCTCCCAATCGCGGCGCGACGATTATCGAAGGCCGGCGTCGCGGGCTTCGAGTGGGCGGTGGGCGTGCCCGGGACGTTCGGTGGCGCGGTTGTCATGAACGCCGGCGGTCACGGATCCGATATGAACGCCAGTGTCGACTCGGTGATGGCGTGGGACGCAGGCGCGTCGCGAACGCTGTCGCGCGAGGAACTTGCGTTCGGTTATCGCACGAGTGCGGTCACGGCCGAGCAGTTGGTAACGTCGGTCGCGCTGCGACTCCACCGAGGTGCGCCCGACGTTGGCGACGAACAGATTCGCGAAATCGTACGGTGGCGTCGCGAACACCAACCGGGCGGTGCCAATGGGGGGAGCGTCTTTCGAAATCCCGACGGCGACCACGCCGCGCGATTGATTGAGAGCGCCGGCTGCAAGGGTCGGCGCCACGGCAGCGCGGTCGTGAGTGAGAAGCACGCCAACTTCATCATCGCCGATGCGAACGGACGGGCCAATGACGTCTACGAACTTCTGTGCATCGTTCGTGACGAGGTGGCGCGAACGACGGGCGTACGCCTGCACAGCGAGCATCGCTTCCTGGGATTTGCGGACGAGCAATGAGTCGCCGTCGAGCTCTAAATGGGGGCGCCACTCGTACGCAAGTACGCGCGAGGGCGACCCGGGGCCGTGATCAGAAGGCGCGTGCGGCTCCGACGTCGCGCCGCGCACCAACGGCCCGGTCACAGCGCGAGAAGCCACCCCGTCGCCGCCTACGCGCCGCGATGAAGTTCGTGGTCGTCGCGGTGCTCGTGCTGGCGAGTGTCGTCGTGGCGGGTAAGTGGATTCTTCGGTGGTCGTACTTTCGCGTCCAACACGTCACGTTCGTGGGCGTGCATCATGAGTCGTCACTGCGCGTGCTCCACGCGTCGGGTCTCGAGGCCCATCCGGCAATGATTGGCCTTGACGCACCATCGATCGAACGACGATTGGCGCAGTTCCCTTGGATCACGGGAATAACAATCGCGAAACACTGGCCCAATTCGATCGTGGTGACGGTTCGCGAGACGTCCGCGGTGGCGGTTGCGTTCAGTTCCCATCACGTCTTGGAGTACGTGGACCGCAGTGGTCGTGAACTTGGTGCGGCACCGATTGGCGTGAATTTTCCGACCCTGCTGTACCTCAAGCCCGCCAAACCGACGTGGCCGTACGAGCATGCGGGAGCGGGCGCGGCGTACGTTGCGAGTCAACTGCCGGTCGCCTTTCGTGACCAGGTCGCCGTCATTAGTGAGGACGCCCGCGGGCAGGTAACGCTAAAGATGACGACGCCGATCAGTTTCATTCTCGGACCGGCGACGCAACTGCACGCCAAGTTCGTCGCGATTGCGTCGGTCATTGCCCACACCACCCTTCGCCCGGGCGACGTGGTTGACGTGACGGTCCCCGACGAGCTCGCGGTGACGGGACCCCCACCGTCGTAGGGCCATTTGACCAAAAACCGAAGGCTGACTAGCCTTCGAAGACATTTGTTCGCCAATGTTCGCGCCCCCGTCTACGGTGCGACACAATAGAAGAGTCAATCCAAGGGGAGTTCATGAGTCTCAACCAGAACAACTATCACGCCGTGATCAAAGTGATCGGTGTAGGTGGTGGCGGAGTGAACGCAGTCAACCGTATGATCACGGCCGGCCTGCGCAACATTGAGTTCATTGCGGCCAATACCGACGCCCAAGCGTTGCTCATGAGTGAAGCTGATCTGAAGCTCGACATTGGACGCGAACTGACCAAGGGCCTGGGTGCCGGCAGTGATCCCGAAATCGGCCGTCAGGCCGCCGAAGACCACCGTGGCGAAATTGAAGCGTCCCTCGCCGAAACCGACATGGTCTTCATTACTGCCGGCGAGGGTGGTGGCACCGGTACCGGCGCCGCCCCCGTCGTTGCCGAGATTGCCCGTTCCCTGGGCATCTTGACGATCGGCGTCGTCACCCGACCGTTCTCCTTCGAGGGAAAGCGTCGGGCCATCCAAGCCGAAAAAGGAATCCAGGCCCTTCGCGAAAAGGTTGACACGCTCATCGTGATTCCCAATGACCGTTTGCTCTCAGTGACCGCACCCGATACGTCAATGCTCGACGCATTCAAGATCGCTGACGACGTACTGCTCTCCGCCGTGCGTGGTGTGACCGACCTCATTACGGTGCCCGGTCTCATCAACACCGACTTTGCCGACGTGAACGCCATCATGCGTAACGCCGGTACGGCAATTATGGGCGTGGGCACGTCAACGGGCGAGGGTCGCGCCGTGAACGCCGCGCGCGCCGCCATCACGTCGCCGCTCCTCGAAGCGTCCATTGACGGCGCTCGCGGAATCTTGATGAACATTGTCGGTGGACCGAATGTCACCCTGTCCGAAGTCACCCAGGCGGCGGAGATTATTCACTCCGTGGCACACCCGGACGCCAACATCATCTTCGGTAGCGTGATTGACGAGTCGGTGGGTGACGCCGTTCGCGTCACGGTCATCGCCGCCGGGTTCGACCACAACGCCAGCGCGAAGCCCGCCACGACGACGAGCGCGCCCGACATGATCGAGGGCCCGCGCAGTGACATCTTTACCAACACCACCAATGACGACTTCTTCGACGTCGGTGGCGATGACGACCTACCCAGCTTCCTCCGCTAACGGCGAACTCCTCGAACGCGTAGCGGCGAACCTCGTCGCCGTGCGCGCCCGGATTGCGTCAACGGGCCGCGACACCGCGACAGTTCGAATTGTTGCCGTTACCAAAACCTTCGCACCGCAGTACGTACGCGTCGCCGCCGCGGCCGGCCTGGAGGTGATGGGCGAGAACTACGTCGAGGAGTTGGTAGAGAAGCGCGACGAGGTCACCGACCTCGCACTCACGTGGCACTACCTCGGCGCGTTGCAATCCAACAAGATCCACCGCGTCGTACTGTCGGCGGACGTGCTCTGCGGTGTCTCGCGACTGAAGGAGATTGAACGCATTGCGTCGGTTCGTGTGGGTGCGGCGATCTATGTCCAAGTCGATTTCACGGGATCGGCCCAGCGCAATGGCGCAGCGCCGCGCACCGTGGCGGCGCTGGTCGAGCGAGGGCGAACGCTCGACCTCGACGTTCGGGGCCTCATGACCGTTGCTCCGATTGACCCAGACGGTGCTAGATCGGCATTTAGGACAACGACGGCGCTGGCCGATGATTTGGGCCTCAGCGAGCGATCTATGGGGATGACGAATGACCTAGAGGCGGCATGTGAACTCGGATCGAGTGAGGTTCGTGTCGGGCGAGCGCTCTTCGGTCCTCGGGAACTGGTGCAGCCCCCTGACCTAACATAGTTCCAGGCGTTGGAACCGCAAGGAGAAGTTTGATGAAAGAAAAGTTGCGCGGGTTCCTAGGTTTCCTAGGCCTGATAGAAGACGAATACGGCGAGTACGGGTCGAAGGGTCCGGTGCGCCCATTTTCGGACGAGTCCGCCGTCGGTGACGAGCCCGAGTGGGCGACGCCGGCAACGAACAATCAGCGACCCTACGCACAAGTGACAAGCCCCGGGACCTCGCGGCCGCCGTTGGCTCAACCCAATCGTGTTTCTTCGATTTCGGTGCTCGATTCCTCGGGCCTGGGACCACGGATTCGGCCACTTGCGGCGCCCAACATCCCGCGCGGGGTTTCCTCATTTTCGCACGAACGCGACGTCGCGATCTTTGTGCCGCGCTCGTATGACGAGTCACGTCGTATTACCGACTTGCTGCGATCGAACCGTGCGGTCGTGTTGAACGTTGCGTCGGTTGATCCCGGGCTCGGTCGGCGTCTCGTCGACTTCGCCGCCGGCACGGCCTACGCACTCAGCGCCAAGATTGAAGTGCTCGGGCAGAACATCTACCTCGTGAGCCCCCAGGGTATGCACCTCGGTCCCGAGGCAAAGGAACGTTTACGGGCCACGAATTTTCGTGAGTACGGCGACCAATGAGCCTGATCCATCTGCTGATCTATCTCTACATTTGGGTTCTCATTATTTCAGCGTTGCTGAGTTGGTTTCCGACGACCAGTTCGAGCAGCGGACTGGCGACGGTCAAGCACGCGCTCGCCATCGTCACTGAACCGGTTCTGCGTCCGCTTCGCCAGATTCTTCCTCGCCCGCGACTGGGCGGTATTGGCATCGACTTGTCGGTACTCGTCGCGATAATTGTCCTCACCTTTATAAACCGAATTATCTGAGTAATTGATTCCCTATTGCGCCGCACTGTGGCGGTAGGGTGGACTCCATGGATAGCTCGGATAACGCCTACTCAGCAATCGACGCCATCGATTCGGTGGCGTTTAAAGTCGGCCTTAAGGGCTACAACGTCGACGAAGTCGACGAGTTCCTCGAACGGTTGTCGAGCGAAGTGCATCAACTAAAAGAACTGGTTCACCAACAGCGCCAGCAACTTCGTCAAGCCGCGGAGCGGATCAACCAGCTGGACGTACGCGAACAAGTTCCCGGGCCAGCTCCCGCTCCACTGGCTGCCCCGAGCGCTCCGCCGCGAATGGTGACCGTCTCTGGCGCGGAACAAGTCACCGCCATGATTGCCATGGCTCAACAGTTTATTGAGCAGGCCCAGCAAGAGGCCGAGTCGAAGGCCCGTGAGATGACGACCTCGGCACAAGAGCGCGCCCGCGAAATCGTCGCCGAGGCACGAAGTCGAGCCGAGGATGAAGTAAATAGGCTCAATGGTTTGAAGCAACGTCTCAGCGAAGACGTCGATACCTTGACCCGTCAACTTGAAACCGAACGCAAGCGTCTCAGTAGCGCGCTCGGGGAGTTTGCCAGGTGGGTCGATAGTTCACTGCAGGTTGGTGGAGCCCGCAACAGTACGATGGTCGCCGCTTCACCACCACCTCCACCACCTCCACCACCAGCACCACCACCGACCGCGCTCGCTCGACCAAGTCAGACGCCGCCACCAGCGCCCGCACCACACGCCCCGCAGAACACAATGGGCCAAGTTCTCAATTTTGAGCCGCCAATCGGCGACGAAGGTCAATAACTCTGTCGACAACTGGTAGGGTCGGCCCGCACTTGTTCTGTGCCCCGTTGAGGAGTTAATCATGTTGTCCACTGCTAAAACGACGAAAGAGGCCTCGGCCAAGAAGAGTGCTGTCAAAAGTACCGCAAAAAAGGCCACCACGTCGAAGTCGGTGGCTAAGAAAGCGCTCGGAAAGAAGTCGCCAGCCAAGAAGAGTCTCGTGAAGAAGAGTCCCGTGAAAAAGGCGCCCACGAAGAAAACTCCCGTGAAAAAGGCGCCCGTGAAGAAAACTCCCGTGAAAAAAGTGCCCGCCAAGAAAGCGCTCGGAAAGAAGTCGCCAAAGGTAGCCGTCACGATCACGGCGGCGCAGAAGGCCGCACTCGCGAAAAAAGCCGCTGCGATCAAGGCGAAGGCTAGCGCGGCGGCGAAGGCTCAGAAGGAGCGCGACGCGAAGGCGAAGCTCGCCGGCAAAGAGAAGATCGCGCTGGCGAAGGCGAAGGTCGTTGCCGCGGTAAAGGCCCAGAAAGAACGCGACGCGAAAGCCAAGTCCGCCGCAAAAGAACGCGAGGTGCAGCGAAAGGCCCGTGAGAAGGCCGCGATTGAAGCCAAGAAGCAGCGAGAGATCGACGCGAAACGTAAGGCTATTGAAGCCGAGAAGCTACGCAAAATCCGTGAGATCGAGCGTCGAAACCAAGAAGAGCAGAAGCGCCAAGAACGGCGCGACGCCGAAGAGCGAAAGCGCATTGAGGCGCTGGAGCGAAAGATGCACTCCAAGCCCTACGGCAACGATCCCGCATTCCTCGAAGAGTTACGCGGACTGTTATTAGCGACGCGCGAGGGGACCAAGGTCGACATCACCGTTATGGAGTCTGAAGCCGATGAAATGCTCGTCGACCGCGAACGTCTCGAGTACGACGACGAAGACGGCAGCAGTGTTGCTTCGGACATCGATCGTGATCAGAAGAAGGAATTCGCGGCTCTACTGCGACTGAAGGTTGACGAAATTGACGTCGCCCTGTCGCGTATCGACGACGGAAGTTACGGGCGCTGCGACGAGTGCTACGAGTCAATCTCCAAAGCTCGGCTCGTGGCGCAGTTGCCGGTCTTCATGTGTGTCTCGTGCCGCGCCAGCGTTTAAGGCGTCACCTCAACTACACCGTTCTCGTGGTCGCGCTGTTGGTCAGTGCCCTCGATGCAGTGACCAAGGCGTGGGCTCGACGCGCCCTTGTGGACCACGACGTACACGTCGCGAGCTCCCTTTGGCTTCGCCTGCGATTTAATTCGGGAATTTCATTTTCAATAAATCAGTCGGGTGCGCTGCTCACCACGATTGTGACGGTGGTAATTGCGCTCGCGGTGCTCGTGGTGGGATTGAACGCCGCCCCGGGAATTTCCGCAGTTGGATTTGGACTGCTGATTGGCGGGGGAGTAGCCAACGTGATTGACCGGCTCGCGGCGAGTCCTCACCGGGTAACCGATTTCATTTCGTTGGGCTCGTTCCCGGTATTCAACGCCGCCGACGTGTGCGTCACTGCCGGATTCCTCGTATTGCTGATTACTGCCCTACGGGGCGAGAGATTGGTTGGGCGGTGACTGACGATTCGAGCGTTGACGCCTTCGACGGCGAGGTGTTGGACCTGATCGTGCCGAACTCGATTGACTCGATCCGTATCGATCGAGTCCTCTCGATGTTGACGGGGCTCTCGCGTTCGGAAACGAGTGAGATCCTGGCGACGGGCGCCGTGACGCTCAACGACCGAGTCATTGTCAAGTCGTCGACCACCGTCGAAGCAGGTCAGCACTTGGTCGCGGTGTTACCCGCGCCCGAAAGCGGCTTCGTCGAACCCGACTCCTCGGTCGCCATCGACGTGGTCGTTGATGATCCCGACTTCGCGGTGATCAATAAGGCGCCGGGCCAGGTTGTCCACCCCGGCGCCGGACATCGCGAGGGTACGTTGGTCGCGGGACTGCTCGCCCTCTACCCCCAACTACAGGCGCTCAGTGACGAGGGACTCTGCGACCCCTATCGACCGGGCATTGTCCATCGACTCGACAAAGGAACCTCGGGAGTTCTCGTCGTCGCCAAGACCCGAGAAGGGTTCTTGAATCTGAGCGCCCAGTTGGCCGAGCGGCTCATGGAACGGACTTATCTGGGAATGGTTGAGGGCCACGTCGTAGAAGAGCGTGGCGTGGTCGATGCACCGATTGGTCGTTCAACGAGAACGCCGACTCTTATGGCAGTGCGCGCGGACGGGCGAGCGGCGCGTACGGGCTACGAAGTGCTGGCGCGCATTGACAAGCCCCACGCGATGACGTTGTTACGTTTGCAACTCGATACTGGTCGTACCCATCAAATTCGAGTGCACCTGGCAACGATCGGCCACCCGGTCGTGAACGACGCGCGCTACGGTCATCGTCGCGAAAAACGACTCGTCGAAGATAGATTTTTCCTGCACTCGACGACGTTGTCGTTCGCCCACCCTCGCACCGACGAATGGCTTACGACGAGCGTCGCACTCCCGGAGGATCTGCGACCACTCGTGCCAGCCAGCGTGCAGCTCTAGACGTTCTCGTGTGCGGCGAGTACGGCGTTGTCGTCGCGTAAAATCGCGAGCGCCTCTTCTTCGGCGCGACGAACCCGACGCACCCCAATGTCCATTGCGGTGGCGGTTGCCTGCAGTGAAAGGGGAGTCGTGCCGTTCAGTCCGAATCGTAGCGACAACACTTCGTGTTGCAGGTCGTTCAACTTTTCCAGTGCGCCGTGCAATTGGTCGTCCATCATCGTCTGTTCGATATCGCCAACCCAGTCGTGCTGGCTCGGTGCAACGAGGTCACCGAGGGTGGTCGCAGAGTCCGACGATGCGGGCTGGTCGAGACTGGCGGTGACTCCCGCGAGACCGTGCAGGTTGTCGCGCACGGCCTTTGACATGCCGGTCGCTTCGGTGAGCTCATCGTCGGTCGGCTTACGGCCGAAAATCGACGTCAGTTCAGCGGCGGTTGCTTCGAGACGCTGCAGCTGTTCACCCACTTCGAGCGGAATTCGAATAGTGCGGCCGTGCTGTTGAACGGCACGCTGCAGGGCCTGGCGAATCCACCACGTTGCGTACGTGGAGAACTTAAAGCCACGCTCCCAGTCGAATTTCTCCACGGCGCGAAGTAGTCCGAACGTACCTTCTTGGACGAGGTCGACCATTTCGACACCGCGGTCCTGGTAACGGCGAGCCCAGTGGAGAACGAGACGCAAGTTCGCGGCGACCATTTGCTTCTTGGCCTCTTCGTCACCGGCGGTGACGCGCTTGGCGAGTTCGACCTGCTCGTCGTAGTTGGGCATGGGGTAGCGATCAAGATCGCGCATCAAAAGGCCCAGCATGTCATTCGTATTTACTGCGGATCGGCGAGCTACGACAGTCATTGGAAACTCCTTACCGGTTGAAACTGGGGGGTCACTTCAACGGATAGGTATTTCTCCTATCCGTATGTTTCTAATTTACCACGATGGGCGTGAAAATTCAATGCCTGTTTCATTGGAAAACCCTAAGAATCAGGGTTTAAGCACTGTGGGTTCGTTGGACCGGCCGAATGCCACGGGCCTGCATCACCATGTCGGCCAGGGTGAAACTAGAAAGGTGCTCGCGCATGTGATTGCCCACGTCCGCCCACACGCCGAGCAGAACACACTGGCCCTCGTGGTCGCAGGCCCCGTCCCTGTGCGGTTCGCCGAAATCACCGGCAACAATTGGACCATCGACGGCGGCGACGATCTCGGCCAAGGTAATGTCGCTGGTCAAACGGGCGAGAACGTAGCCGCCACCGACCCCCCGTTTCGAGCGCACTAGTCCCACGCCCTTCAGGCTGAGCAATATCTGCTCGAGGTAGGGCTGGGGGAGACCGGTCCGCTCGGCCAGGTCGCGCACCGAGATTGGAATTGTGTGATCGGCCCGTAACGCCAGGCTTAATAGTGCTCGACTGGCGTAATCACCACGGGTTGATACCTTCATGGACTGATTGTACCGGTGTCACACCGTTTTGTCTCGACCACTGCACGATCAGCGCCCTTCGTCTGGCACAGTGGATGGGTGGAAGACCATCAAAGCGACAACGTGTCCGTAAATCCCGACGAAGTTCTCTCTCCTGGAGAGGCGGAAGCCAAACCCGACGAGGAGAACACTGACTTCATCAGCCAACCGGCGAAGGTGATGAGGATCGGTTCGATGGTGAAATCACTTCTCGACGAAGCGCGAAGTGCGCCCCTCGACGAAGCGGGGCGAGCCCGTCTCCGAGAGATTTACGAGACGTCAATTAGTGAACTATCCGGCGCACTGTCACCCGACCTGGGCAACGAACTCTCGAAGATGGCGATTCCCTTCAGCGCCGAGGTGCCCACAGAATCCGAACTGCGCATCGCGCAGGCGCAATTAGTTGGTTGGCTGGAAGGTCTCTTCCACGGAATCCAGGCGTCGCTGTTCGCACAGCAGGCCGCCGCCGCGGCCCAACTCGAAAAGTTGCGCGATCGTTCGCTCAGCCCCGGGGCCGGCGACCCTCGTGCCGGCACCTATTTGTAAGGGCACCCGTGGTGAGTACTCGAACAGCGCTAACCTTCGAATCCCACCAATGTAATTTGATTGTTGTCGCACCTCGCATTGAAAGGAAGTGAATCGCTGATGGCGGAGAGTTTTGTCCACCTTCACAACCACACTGAATATTCGATGCTCGACGGTGCGGCTCGAGTGGAAGAGATGGTCCTCGCAGCCAAGGCCGACGGTCAACGCGCGATTGGCATTACCGATCACGGCAATCTCTACGGCGTTATCGACTTTTACGAAACCTGTCGCAAACACGACATAACTCCAGTACTCGGCATCGAGGCGTACATGGCTGCAAACTCGCGATTTGATCGGCCGCCGCGTCGCGGCAAGATTGACGACACCGGCGGCGACACCGAAGGTGGACAGAAGTTGTACCACCACCTCACCCTGCTCGCGCACTCGAATGAGGGCTATCGCAATTTGCGCGAACTTTCCTCGCTCGCGTTCCTCGAGGGGTATTACTACAAGCCCCGCCTCGACTGGGACCTCCTCGAACGATTCTCGAAAGGTCTGATTGCGACGTCCGGCTGTCTCGGAGGGGTGGTGCTCCAGGCACTGCTACAAGGTAACTACTCCAAGGCTGTCGAACTCGCCGGACGGCTGCAGAGCATCTTTGGCGCAGAGAATTTCTTTATTGAGATGCAAGATCACGGCCTGCCGGAGCAGATTCGCACGAATCCCCAGCTGCTTCAGATCGCGAAAGATCTGGGCGCTCCGCTTCTTGCGACGAACGACCTGCACTACGTTCACCACGACGACGCCGAAATGCACGACGCGTTGTTGTGCATTGGCACCGGATCGCTCGTGGCCGATCCGAATCGATTCCGATTTCACAGTGACCAGCACTACTTGAAATCAGCCGCCGAGATGCGGTACCTCTTTCGAGAGAGTCCGAGCGCGTGTGACAACACAGTGCTCGTGGCCGAGCGCGCCAACGTCACCATCGAATTTGACAATGACGCGCTGCCGGAGTTTCCAATTCCTCACGAGTTCGTCGGTGCGAGCCACAAGGAAGGCGCGAATCGCCTTTTGCGCGAGTTGACGTACCGGGGAGCGAGAAATCGCTACGGCGAATCGCTCAACGATGAAGTGCGTACCCGCATCGAGTACGAACTCGGCGTTGTTACGGACATGGGATTTTCGGATTATTTCCTCGTGGTCTGGGACCTCATTCGTCACGCCCGTGAAAAGAAGATTCGAGTCGGTCCGGGACGTGGTTCGGCGGCGGGCTGCTGCATTGCTTACTGCCTCGGCATTGTCGATCTCGATCCGATTCACTACGGACTGATTTTCGAACGTTTTCTCAATCCCGGAC
>JBBQGY010000044.1:0-11423 GCA_038323435.1 Acidimicrobiales bacterium | reverse complement strand
CGGTGGTATCAACGATCACCTCATTCGCCGCCATCTCGCTCTTCTACGGACTTAAAATTATTCCAGGCGTCCTGTGGGCGACGCTCGCCGGCAACCTCGTCGCATCACTACCCGCGTACCAATTGAATCGTCGTTGGACGTGGGGCAAACGAGGCAAGAGCCACATTCGAAAAGAGATCATTCCGTTTTGGTCGATGACAATACTCGGCATCGCCGTGTCGCAAATTGGCGCACTGTGGGCACGCCACGAGGTGTACATTCACCACTGGTCCCACTTAGCCAATACGGCACTCGTGTCATTCACGAACCTTTTTAGCTTCGCGTTGTTCTGGTTCCTGAAAATGTTGGTCTTCAATCGGATCTTTCAAGTCCACGAAATCGACGAGATTGATGAGCACCTGAAGGCCGAGGAGTCGGCGAGCAATTAGTCGCGAAAGTTGGTGAACTGCAAAGGCACCGACATTTCGGCCTGCTTGAAGTGGGCGATCGCCTGTTGCAGGTCGTCGCGTTGTTTGCCGGTCACGCGAACCTGGTCACCCTGAATCGATGAGGTGAGACTCTTGACGCCCATCTCCTTCACCATCTTGTTGATCTGCTTGCCGACGTCCTGAGTGATGCCGGCCTTCAGGGCGATTTTCTGGCGCGCGGCACCCTGACTCGCTTCTTCGATCTTTCCCGCGTCGAGGGTCTTGAGCGACACCGACCTTTTTACGAGCTTCTCTTCGAGAAGTTGGTAGAGCGCGCGAAGTCGGTCTTCGGTCGACGCCGACAGCGTCAACTCCTTTTCGTTGAACTCAATCGTCGCATTGGTGTTCTTAAAGTCGAATCGGGTCGTCGCTTCGCGGTTTGCCTGATCCACCGCGTTTCGAACTTCTTGCAGGTCGATTTCTGAGACGATGTCGAAACTTGGCATGGATAAATGCTAGATCGTTCGAGGCGGTTGGATAACGGTTCACGTGGCGAAGTAGGATTTTCGACGGGCCGGTGCCCGAGCGGCCAATGGGATCTGGCTGTAAACCAGACGGCTTTGCCTACGGGGGTTCAAATCCCTCCCGGCCCACCATGGTCAATTCAGTTGCGACTGAATTGACCACGTCCGAAACGAGGGGCTACGAGTACGGTGGGCACGGTTGAAGAGAGGAGCGTCGTGAATCGTTTAGCGGTGCCGGCCGTCACGGTCCGTCGCAACTACGAGCGCGTCGCCGGGCGCATCGAGACCTTCATCCAGATTCTCGAACAGCGCTACACACCGCTCGGCCGGTTCACTCCGGGTCCATTCGAAGGTTGGTCCTTTCTGTGGCAACCGGCCCTGCTCGGTTTCGTGGCGATGGTGCTCATCGTGTTGGGATGTTCGTTCACGAACTCGCCGTTCAAACTGAACATGTACAACACGTGGTTCTACGGCGAACCGACGCTTAGCCCCGCCGGCACGTCGAGCGAAACGAAGTACATCGTGTCGGTCGTCCTCGTCTACGGCGGACTGCTGTTGCTCATGCGAGTGTGGCTGCGTCTGGCTGAAGTGATGAAGTTGCATCGCGGCGCGTCCATGAAGAGCCTGTGGTGGATGTTGCTGCTCTGGGCCGGTCCAATGATTGTTGCGCCGCCACTCTTCTCGCGCGACGTCTTTAGTTACGCCGCCCAAGGAGAGATGACGAGCCACCACCTCAGTCCGTACATTCTTGGACCGTACTCACTTGGTTCGAGTCCCTACGTGAATCCCGTCGACCCCCTCTGGCAAAATACGCCCGCGCCTTACGGTCCACTCTTTCTCTACCTCGATGGCACGATGGCGAAGATCACGCACCACAATCAACTCGCGACCGTCGTCGGGCTTCGACTGCTCGAGACCTTCGCCGTAGCGCTTATTGGTTATGGGGTCATCATGCTCGCGCGCGAGTTGGGCCGCGACCCGGGCGAAGCCTTCGTGTTAAGTGCATTGAACCCGCTCGTGCTACTGACCCTGATTGGTGGCGCCCACAACGACGCGATCATGGCCGGGCTATTGGTCGTGGGCATCGCCCTCGCCGTAAAACGAAGACCCGTATGGGCGCTGGTGTTCTGTTCGTGCGCCGCCGCCATCAAGGCGCCCGCCGCGATTGGGCTCGCCTACGTCGCGTGGACCTGGCTCGGACCTAGGGCAACGTTGAAACAGCGATTACGACCAATCGTGAGTGCCGGCCTCGTTGCCGGCGCGGTGCTCGGCGTGTCGACCTGGCTCGCTGGCTTCGGATTCGGATGGGTCAAGAATCTGTTGTCCAACGGCACGGTGCGCTCGTGGGCCGCGCCCGCGACGGCGATTGGACTCGCCGCTGGTCGCGCTGTTCAGGCGATGGGACTGCACTCGATCTCGGTGACCTCGGTGCTGACGGTCACGAGATTCCTCGGACTCATGATCGCGATCGCCCTAGCGATTTGGCTGCTCTGGCACTGCGAGCGTCGAGGATGGGTCCGCTCGCTCGGTATCTCGTTGCTGGTCTTCGTGGCGCTCGGCCCGGTGGTGCAGCCGTGGTACTTCGCCTGGGGGCTCGTTCTGCTCGCCGCCAACTACCAGGGCCGCGAGCACTTTTGGCTGCTACTGATATCAATTACCGGTCCCTTTATTGGCATTCCCGGTGGTCGCCAACTCCTGGACGACCTCTTGCGCAGTAACCCCCTGTTGATTGCCATGGCGTTATTGGTCTTGGGCGGGGTGTTGCTCCTGCCGATGGGTCGATGGACGCAGTGGTCGTGGCAGGAACGTGTCCCCGACAACGACCTGGGGATCGTGCTCTAGCTGCCTCGGGGAATGACGTACTGATATTCGACGACGTCTAACCATTGACCGTGCTTACGACCGACTTCGATTTCAGTACCGACCAGGATAAATCCACATTTTTCGTGTAAGCGGATTGAACCGGCATTTTCTCCCACGATGCGCGCGATGAGCGAATGAAAACCCGAGGTAGCCGACGTAGCGATGAGTTCACGAACCAGCGCCTCGCCCACTCCCCGACCACGGGCCGATCGCAGGACGTACACCGAGTTTTCAACGGTCGTCTGGTACGCCGGACGATCGCGGAAGGGCGCGACCAGCGCGAATCCGAGAATTTTCTCGCCCCGCGCGCCACGTTCGCCGATCTCGTCCTCCTCGTTGACCGCCACGATGCAGGGGTGGGTCACCCGACGCGAGCTGATCCAGGACTCTTGTTGGGCGAGGGTGCGCGCCACGAGATCAAAAGTGACCGTCGTCTCGATAACCTCAGGGTTGTAGATATTCATGAGTGCCGTGGCGTCTTCGACTTCGACGAGGCGAGTTCTCATGAGAGTCAAGGGTACCCGTGGCCGGGTGGAAAGATTAACCAACGACAGAGTAGAATTCCGCTCCGCGTCTATTTTGACGCGAATGCCCTCTTAGCTCAGTGGTAGAGCACTTCCATGGTAAGGAAGGGGTCGTCGGTTCAATCCCGACAGAGGGCTCGCCAGGCGGCGTAGCTCAGGTGGTTAGAGCACACGGCTCATAATCGTGGTGTCGCGGGTTCGACTCCCGCCGCCGCTACCAGGCAGGACCCGATGGGTCCACGCAGTGCATGCAGTAATGACAGGAGAGAACGATGGCGAAGAACGAAAAGCGAGTACAGGTCACCTTGGCCTGTGAGGAGTGCAAGCGGCGCAACTACATCACGATGAAGAACAAGGTCAACGACCGCGAGCGTATCGAGATGTCCAAGTACTGCCAGTGGGAGCGCAAACACACACTGCACAAGGAAACTCGCTAGGGGAGACCCGTGGCGAGGGTGGTAAGATTTACCTTCCCTACGGCCACCCATTGACTTTTGGTGGGTAGTCACAAAGGGCAGTGGCTCAATTGGTAGAGCACCGGTCTCCAAAACCGGTGGTTGGGGGTTCGAGTCCCTCCTGCCCTGCTCGAAGAGTTTTTTCGACGAAGTGAAGTGAAGTGCGAACGAGAGATTGAGATGAACCGCGAACAAAAGCGAATGATGCAGCGACAGGGACAGGTGGGCGCCGACGGCGCCGCCCCCGCGCGACGCGCTTCGACCCAGGACGTGCAACGTCGTCGCACCCAGCGCACGAGGCCCCGTCAGTTCTTTCGCGAGATCCGTGAAGAGATGCGCCAAGTCGCGTGGCCCACTCGTCCCGAGGTCATCAATTACTCGACCATCGTGTTCTTCGTCCTTGTCTTCATGTCCCTCTTGATCTTCGGTCTCGGCTACGGCTTCTCGAAGTTCGTTACGTTCCTCTTTCAGAAGTAAGGCCACCATGAGCGACATCGACACATCACTGAACGACGCATCCGAGGCAGCCGGCGAGGAAATTCTTGACGTCACCATTATTGAGGACGGTCTCGAAGAAGAGCCCGTCGCCGAGAGTGCCTTCGACCGACCCGGCCGTTGGTACATCGTGCACACTTTTGCCGGTCACGAGCAGAAGGTCATTGGCGCACTGAAGAACATCATCAAGAGCCGTGAACTCGAAGAGCAAATCTACGAAATTTTTCTTCCCGAAGAGGACGTCACCGAATTCAAGTCCGGTAAGAAAGTGACTGTTTCGAAGCGAATGTTCCCGAGTTACCTCCTCATCCGTTGTGAGCCGGACCCCGAGATCTTCTACGTCATCGGATCGACGCCGGGCGTCACGGGCTTCGTCGGTGCCGAAAAGACTCGCCCGACGGCCCTGACCCGCCGCGAAGTGGACAACATCATCCGTCCCTTCGTCGAAGGCGTCGAACAGCCCGTCATCAAGCGCCGCATGCCAACGCACGAATTTGAAGTCAACGACACCGTACAGATCAAGACCGGTCCGTTCGCCACGTTCTCGGGTCACGTCGCCGAGATCAACGAAGACCAACTGAAGGTCAAAGTACTCGTCGACATTTTCGGACGTGAAACCCCCGTGGAGCTCGACTTCACGCAGGTGACGAAACTCTAAAGAACTGGTGTAAGGAGAAGGCCATGGCCAAGAAAATAACTGCCGTCGTGAAGATTCAGCTCGAAGCGGGTGGCGCCACGCCCGCGCCGCCCGTCGGCACCGCTCTCGGACCGCACGGTATTCAGACAATGGAATTCTGCAAGCAGTACAACGCGGCGACCGAGTCCATGAAGGGCACGGTTATCCCCGTCGACATCACGATCTACGATGACCGCTCGTTCTCGTTCGTCTTGAAGACGCCGCCGACGCCGGTGCTGTTGCGCCAGGCGGCGGGCGTCGCTAAAGGTGCTCACCTCGCCGGACGTGAAGTCGTGGCGTCGGTGACCATGGACCAGATCGAAGAGATAGCCAAAACCAAACTGAAGGACCTCAACACCGACGACCTCGAAATGGCCAAGCTCCAAGTTGCGGGCACGGCTCGGTCCATGGGCATCTCGGTTGCGAACTAGGAGAAAACTATGAAGCACGGTAAGAACTATAAGAAGGCGCTGTCCCAGGTCGATCGCGAAGAGCTACTGACCATTAACGAAGCGATCGACAAGGTGAAGAACGTTTCGACCGCCAAGTTCGACGAGACCGTCGAGTTAGCTATTCGCTTGGGCGTTGATCCGCGTAAGGCCGAGCAGATCGTGCGTGGCACGTTGTCGCTGCCCGCCGGTACCGGTAAGACCAACCGCGTGGCAGTGTTCGCGGCGGGTGAAGCGGCTCAGGCCGCTCGTGACGCCGGCGCCGACGTCGTGGGCGCCGAGGACCTGGTCGCCCAGGTCGCCGGGGGATTCCTCGACTTTGACGTCGCGATTGCGACGCCCGACCTCATGGGACAAGTTGGTGGACTCGGTCGTGTGCTCGGTCCACGTGGGCTCATGCCCAATCCCAAAACCGGCACCGTGACAATGGACGTCGCGAAGGCCGTCACCGAGTTCAAGGGTGGACGCGTGGAGTATCGCACCGACAAGATTGGCAACGTGCAACTACGCGTCGGCAAGGTGAGTTTCGGTCGCGACGATCTGGTGCGCAACGTGCAGGCGGTGGTAGACGAGATCGTGCGCGTGAAGCCCGCGAGCGCCAAGGGTCGTTACCTGATGAGCATCACGGTGTCCTCGACGATGGGACCGGGCGTCAAAATTGACCCCACCCGCATCAAGGAGACCGACGAGGTCCTCGCCCCCGCGTAGAGGTTTTGACGCTGCGCGGAGTCGCGCACTACGCTGTTGCACCTTGCACGAAGTTCGTGCCACAGATTTAGAAGAACGCCGAAGACATCCGGTGCGTGAAAACGCATAAGTGACCGTGGGTCCGCCTGACGAGGAGTTCGAGTCGCTGAGACTCGTTCGCTTGGATGTTGAGGCCCGTACCGGGCGGCATCCGGTGAAGGAGTCAGTATGAGCAAAGTTCGCCCCGACAAGGTCGCGAAAGTCGACGAAGTCAAGTCCAAGGTTGCGAGCACCGGCACGGCCGTTGTCACCGAGTACCGCGGGATGACCGTCGCCCAGATCTCCACGCTTCGCCGCCAGCTACGCACGCTCGGCGCCGACTACAAGGTCTTCAAGAACACCCTGGTACTGCGCGCAATTGATGGCACGGCGGTGGCGCCACTGGGCGAGTTCCTCACCGGACCCACGGCCATTGCCTTCATCGACGGCGACGTCTCGGCGGTCGCCAAGGCGCTGCGCGATTTCGCCAAGGAGACCCCCAAGTTGATCGTGAAGGGTGGCGTGAGCGACGGCAAACTGCTCTCGTTTAAGGACCTGAGCGCACTCGCGGACCTGCCGAGTCGCGACGTCATGCTCGCGCAGTTCGCGGGACTCTTGGCGTCACCACTTCGCACCATGGCCAGCCTCTTGAAAGCTGTGCCGCAAAACTTCGCCTACGGCCTCGCGGCCCTTATCGACAGCAAGGGCGGCGTCGCTGCTCCCGCTGACGTCAAGGTCGACGAAGTCGCCGAAACTCCGGCCGGGGTTGAGGAAGCTGCTCCGGCGGCGAGCGACGACGCCGCGGCTCCGGTCGCGGAGGTCGCGGAGGAAGCAGAGACCCCCGAGGTCGTCGCGGAAACCGAAACCCCCGAGACACCTTCTGAGGTCGTCGCGGAAACCGAAACCCCCGAGGCACCTTCTGAGGTCGTCGCGAGCGAACCGGCCGAATAGTCCACACCCACGCTGTACCGAAACGAAGAAATGAAAGGAATCACCATGGCCGCAACCCTTACCAAGGATCAGATCCTCGACGGCATCGCTGAGCTGTCCGTCATCGAGCTGAGTGAACTCTTGAAGGAGTTCGAAGAGAAGTTTGGCGTGACTGCTGCTGCCCCCGCGGCCGCTGCAGCACCCGCCGCCGCTGGCGGCGGAGGCGACGCCGCGGGTGCCGCCGAAGAGAAGAGTGACTACGACGTCATTTTGACCGCCGGAGGCGAGAAGAAGATCCAGGTGATTAAGGAAGTGCGCGCACTGACCAGTCTGGGACTGAAGGAAGCCAAGGACCTCGTGGACGGCGCTCCCAAGCCCGTCCTGGAGAAGGTCTCCAAGGCCGACGCCGACAAGGCCAAGGCCTCCCTCGAGGCCGCCGGCGCCACCGTCGAGGTCAAGTAGTTTCACCGTTGTTGAGCAGTGCCCCGACCGGTTCGCCGGTCGGGGCAAAAGCTCGCCGGGGGTACTTGACCCGGGGCTCGAACCTGCCTAGGGTGAACGCAACCGTCATTGACGGCTGCGTGTCCTCGGAAGGGGAGCGCCACTTGCACATTCCTTCGCAGAGACGCTAGAGTTGTAAGACCGTGTCCCTGCACTTAACTTTGTCATCCCCTGACGCCGTTTTGCACGTGGTCGCGGGATGTGCCTGTAGTAGCCACCCACTTACACGGAGGATAGACCGTTGACGTCTCGGTCCACTAGCCCGGAGCGCTTTAACTTCTCTGCATTGGGTGAAGCCCACCCTTTGCCCAATCTCCTTGAGATTCAGCGAGACAGCTTCGACTTATTCATGAAGCAAGGTCTGCGTGAGGCCTTTGAAGCCATCTCGCCGATCACCGACTTTACCGGGCGCCTTTCGCTCGAACTCGAATTCGACCCCGACGACATGGACCTCAAGAGTCCGCCGAAGTTCACCGTCGAAGAGTGTCGCCAGCGCGCCACGACGTACTCCCAGCCCATCTTCGTTCGCGCTCGCTTTTTGAACTCCGAAACCGGAGAGATCAAAGAGCAGACCGTCTTCATGGGTGACTTCCCGATTATGACCGAGCAGGGAACTTTCATCATTAACGGCACCGAGCGAGTTGTCGTCAGTCAACTCGTGCGTTCGCCCGGCGTGCTGTTCCAGCCCGGCAAGGACGAGAAGGTCGCCTTCGAAGGAACCATCCACCCGAGTCGCGGTGAGTGGCTCCAGGTCGACCTCGAAGAGAAGAAGAACAAAGCCGCCAGTGCTGGTGCGCGCATTGCTCGCAAGCGCCGCATTTCAATTTTCACGCTCCTGCGCGCGCTCGACACTGCGATGGACGAGTCGTTCTTCGAGCGCTTCGTGGCGCACTTCGACTTCCTCGAGGATCAGTTCCACGCGGACTGGAAGAAGGCGCACCTCGAGATCTCCAAGCACATGGACAAGTACAACATGGAGGACTCGCCCGAGAGTTTCTTGAAGGCCAGCCAAGAGACCGCGTGGCTCGAGATCTACCGTCGGGCTCGTCCCGGCGAAGTTCAGACCATTGAAGCTGCACGCCAGTACTTCGAGGGTGCGTTCTTCTCCGAGAAGCGCTACGACCTCAGTCGCGTCGGCCGCTACAAGCTCGATCGCAAGCTCGGTGACGAAGTCGCCAAGAACGTCGCACTGTTCGGCGACCTGCTCGATCGCCCGAACCCGGACCTGCACGTGTTGTCCAAGGCCGAAGTGCTCGCGACCGCCACGTACCTACTCAACCTGGCACGTGACCGCACCGCGAAGGAAACCACGTACCACATTGACGACCAGGACCACTTCGCCAACCGTCGTATTCGTAGCGTGGGTGAACTCATTCAAAACGCACTGCGCACCGGACTATCGCGTATGGAGCGCGTCGTGCGCGAGCGCATGAACACCCAAGACGTTGAAGCCATTGCGCCCCAGACGTTGATCAATATCCGTCCCGTGATGTCGGCGATCAAGGAGTTCTTCGCGACCTCCCAGCTCAGTCAGTTCATGGACCAGAACAACCCGCTCTCGGGTCTGACCCACAAGCGACGTCTCTCGGCCCTCGGACCGGGTGGACTTTCGCGTGAGCGTGCCGGTCTCGAAGTTCGCGACGTTCACTCGTCGCACTACGGAAGAATGTGTCCGATTGAGACACCCGAAGGCCCGAACGTCGGACTCATTGGCTATCTCGCTAATTACGCGCGTATTAACGAGTACGGTTTCATTGAGACGCCGTATCGCGTGGTGACGGGGGGCAAGGTCACCGGCGAGATTCGCTACTTCACCGCCGACGAAGAAGAGCGTTTCGTCATTGCCCAGGCCAACACCGAAGTCGACGATAAGGGCACGATCCGCGCCGAGCGAGTCCTCGTGCGCCGCGGTCCCCTCGGTACCGGACTACGCGTGGGATCGTCGAACAAGTCATCGTCGACGACCTCAGAGATTGACTTCGTCAAGCCCGACGAAGTCGAATTGATGGACGTGTCGACCAAGCAGGTTATTTCGGTAGCGACGTCACTGATTCCCTTCGTAGAGCACGACGACGCGCAGCGCGCGTTGATGGGTGCGAACATGCAGAAGCAGGCCGTGCCGCTCATCATGCCCGAGGCGCCGTTCGTCGGCACCGGCATGGAAGCGCGCGCCGCTCTCGACTCGGGTGACGTATTGATCGCCGAAGGCGACGGCGTCGTGAAGCTCGTGTCGGGCGACCGCATTGTGGTCGAGTACGAAAAGGACGTGGCCGACCGTTACGGCAAGGCGTTGGGCAAGAAGCAGTACAACCTCAACAAGTTCCGTCGTTCGAACCAGGACACCTCGATTAACCAGAAGCCCCTCGTGTTCGGTGGCGAAACGGTCAAGGCCGGCGATTTGCTCGCCGACGGCACCAGTACGTCCAACGGCGAACTCGCCCTCGGCAAGAACCTGCTCGTGGCGTACATGCCGTGGGAGGGCTACAACTACGAAGACGCCATCATCTTGAACGAGCGTCTCGTGCGCGACGACGTCCTGACGTCGATCCACGTGAAGGAATACGAGATTGACGCCCGTGACACCAAGCTCGGCGCCGAGGAGATCACTCGCGACATCCCGAACCTCCCCGACGACATCCTGGCCGACCTCGACGACCGCGGCATCGTGCGCATTGGCGCCGAGGTTCAGCCCGGCGACATCCTCGTCGGTAAGGTCACCCCCAAGGGTGAGACTGAGCAGTCACCAGAAGAGCGCCTGTTGCGCGCCATCTTTGGTGAGAAGGCGCGTGAAGTACGCGACACGTCACTGAAGGTTCCCCACGGTGAGTCCGGCAAGGTCATCGACGTCAAGGTTTACAGCCGCGACGAAGACCACGAAATGCAACCGGGCGTCAACCAGCTCGTGAAGGTGTACGTCGCGCAGAAGCGCAAGATTTCAGAGGGTGACAAGCTCGCCGGACGGCACGGCAACAAGGGTGTCATCTCGAAGATTCTGCCCGAAGAGGACATGCCCTTTATGTCCGACGGCACGCCCGTCGACATCATCTTGAGTCCCCTCGGCGTGCCGAGTCGTATGAATGTTGGCCAGGTGCTCGAAAGTCACCTCGGGTACGCGGCGCGCCACGGTTGGGCCGGTATCGAAGTGAACCCTTCGGTCGGCACGTCGGGACACGCGGACCAGCAGGACCCGACGACGCGCCCCTACCGCAAGACCCGTCCTCGCACCGAACCGGCCGTCTACATAGCGACACCGTCATTCGACGGCGCGCACTGGGACGAGGCCGAACGCGCGAAGGACAAGCCGACCATTCAGCACACGTTCGCGACGCTCAACGTCGATGGCCAAAACGGCAAGCAGTTGCTCGCCGGCGACAACGACGGCAAGGTCGCGCTCTATAACGGTCGCACCGGTGAGATTTACGACAATCCAATTTCGGTGGGCTACGCCTACATCTTGAAGCTCGCCCACATGGTCGACGACAAGATCCACGCTCGCTCCACGGGTCCGTACTCGATGATCACGGCCCAGCCACTCGGTGGTAAGGCGCAGTTCGGTGGTCAGCGCTTCGGTGAAATGGAAGTGTGGGCCCTCGAGGCGTACGGCGCCGCCTACGCGCTGCAGGAACTTCTTACCGTCAAGTCCGACGATATGAAGGGCCGCGAGCGAGCCTACGAGGCAATCGTCAAGGGTCAGAACCTGCCCGAGCCGGGAATTCCCGAATCGTTCAAGGTCTTGATCAAAGAAATGCAGTCACTCTGTTTGAACGTCGAGGTGCGCGACAAAGTTGGCGCGCACGTTGACCTTGCCGACACTGAAGAGGACTTCTTCTCGGTCACGCGCGAACTCGGTATCGACATCAGTCGTCCCGAGCG
>JBBQGY010000043.1:0-11561 GCA_038323435.1 Acidimicrobiales bacterium | reverse complement strand
CGACAAATCCGCTTGCGAGGAGCCCCCCGATGTTCACGCTCGCGGCGCCCAATAACGCCACCGACGAGGGACGAAAGGCGTGTCGCCACATAATTCGCCGATGGCTGAGGCCCTTGGAGCGAGCCATCGTGATGAATTCCTCTTGCAACGTGGCGATGAGGTCACTGCGAAGTACTCGGTAGTAGACGACAAAAGATCCGACGGCGAGCGTGATCGAAGGCAACGCGAGGCTTTCCAGGTTGCCGAGCGGATCGCTCGCCAGCGTCACGTACGACGACGGACCCGTATGGGGAATGCCGAGTTTGATCGACACAAACAGTACGAGCAACACGATGATGATGAACGGGGGCACCGAGAGCAGCGTGAAACTGCCGGCACCGAGAGTCCGGTCGAGTACGCCGTCGGGTTTGCGCGCTGAGCGCATCGCCATGGGGATCGCGACGAGGAAGGCGAGAATCTGACTGAGTATGATGATTTCGGCATCGATCGGCAGGGCCGCGCGAATTGTTCCCGCAACCGACGATTGGGAGATGAACGATGTACCCATATTTCCGCGAATTACGTTGCCGATCCACGTGAAATATTGCAGGTACACGGGCTTGTCAAGACCCAACTGCGCAAAGAGGTGTGCTTTCGCCAAGGGCGTCGCACCGGTACCGAGAATAACGACGGCGGGGTCACCGGGCAGCAAATGAATCAGGTAGAAGCTGCCCACCGAAATGACGAAAACGATGCCAATCAGCATCACTAAGCGCCGCGTCGCGTATTTGACCACTCGTCCCCCTAAGACTCCTTAGGACAATAGCCAACGAGTGCGTTAGTGACAGACCACCGCGGCGAATGTCACAGGCCATGAGTACCGTGGAATGGTGAAAAGAATTGCCATCGCGGGGGGAATCGGTGCGGGGAAGTCCGCGGTCACTCGTCGATTACGAGAATTTGGATATTCCGTCGTGGACGCCGATGACGTGGCCCACGATGTCACGAGCCAGGGAAGTCCGGCGTGGCAGGCACTTCGCGACGCATTCGGCGACGCCGTACTGACGGATACTGGGGCACTCGATAGGGCGTTCGTGGCGCAGATTGTCTTTAACGACCCGTCATCATTGCGCCGACTGATCCAGATCACCCACGGAGCCATCGGCCACACCATTCGACGTACGTTGGACGAAGCGACCGGTGACCTTATCTTTGTGGCACTTCCGCTCTTTCGGCCCGAACACCGCGAACTGTTCGCCCTGGACGAAGCGTGGGCGATCCTCGTTGATCCGGAGACCGCAGTGCGGCGACTTGTTGAACAACGCGGATTTTCCGAAGAGGACGCGCGCGCTCGTGTGGCCAATCAAATGAACAACAACGAACGCACGAACATTGTGGACCGAGTGATCTGGAACGACGGCACCGTCGAGGAACTTTTCGGGCAACTTGATGATGTGTTAACGGCGTTCGGAGCCGTTCATGGATAAGTTCCTCGTCCAATCACTCTTTCAACCGGCGGGCGACCAACCAACTGCCATCGCCGCGCTCGCGCTGGGCGTCGAAGATGGACTTCGGTTCCAGACACTTGAAGGCATCACCGGCAGTGGTAAAACGGCGACGATCGCGTGGCTCGTTGAACACGTGCAACGCCCCACTCTGATCCTCGAGCCCAACAAGTCGCTCGCGGCCCAACTGGCGTCAGAGTTGAAGGAGATGCTGCCCCAGAATCGGGTCGAGTTTTTCGTGTCCTACTACGACTACTACCAACCCGAGGCCTACATTCCCAGGACTGACACCTTTATCGAAAAGGACAGTTCCATCAACGAAGAGATCGACCGGCTTCGTCACGCCGCGACGTCGTCACTTTTGACGCATCGAGACACGATCGTGGTCGCGTCGGTGTCGTGCATTTACGGTCTCGGATCGCCACTGGAGTATCGCGACCGGATGCTGCAGTTGGAGGTCGGAACCACCATCGATCAACGAGCCCTGCTGCGCCGTCTCGTCGAAATGCAGTACAACCGCAATGAGCTCGTTCTCGAGCGAGGCACCTTTCGCATGAAGGGCGACACCCTCGAAATTCAGCCGGCCTACAGCCACGAAGGTATTCGCGTTTCGTTCTTCGACAATGAAATCGAGGAGGTCTCATTCTTTAATCCGTTGACCCAAGAGACTCGCGGCAAGGTGAAGGAGTTCACGCTCTTCGCCGCGTCGCACTACGCCACGAGTTCGGAGACTCTGCAACGGGCCTGTCGTTCAATCGAAGAAGAGTTGCAGGGGCAACTCGCAACCTTCCAACACGAGGGAAAGCTGTTAGAGGCGCAGCGACTTCGTTCGCGGACCGAACACGATCTTGAGATGCTCGAACAGACCGGTGTCTGTGCGGGGATCGAGAACTACTCCGCGCACCTCGACGGACGTAAGCCCGGCGAGCGCCCCTACACCCTGCTCGATTACTTTCCCAATGACTTTCTCGTCGTTATTGACGAATCTCACGTCGCCGTGCCCCAGGTTCGCGGTCAGTACGCCGGGGACCGATCACGCAAGCTCACGCTCGTGGAGCACGGTTTTCGCCTGCCCAGTGCGATGGATAATCGGCCACTCAACTTTGATGAGTTCATGGAACTGGTCCCCCAGATGGTGTTCGTCTCGGCGACGCCCGGTCCGTACGAACTCGAACACAGTGATAAGATTGTCGAACAGGTCATTCGACCTACCGGACTGCTCGATCCGGTGGTGCATATCGTGCCGACCAAGAATCAGATTGACGACCTACGGGGTCGCCTCGATGTCGTGATCGAACGCGGTGAACGGGCGCTCATCACGACCCTCACTAAACGAATGGCCGAGGATCTGACGAACTTTCTCACCAAGTCGGGCTACCGGGTCCAGTACTTGCACAGTGACATTGACACCATTCAGCGAATCGAGATTCTGCGATCACTACGCCTGGGCGAATTCGACGTGCTCGTGGGAATCAACCTGTTACGCGAAGGTCTCGACCTGCCCGAGGTGTCACTGGTGGCGGTCCTCGATGCCGACAAGGAAGGCTTCCTTCGTTCGCGTAGCGCCCTCACCCAGACCATAGGGCGTGCGGCTCGTAACTCCAACGGCGAGGCCATCCTCTACGCCGACCGGATGACCGATTCCATGCGCGAGGCGGTGTCGCTCACCGAACGGCGCCGCATGATCCAGATTGCCTACAACGAAGAGCACGGCATTGAGCCCACGACCGTCATGAAGAACGTTGCCGACATCCTCGGACGGCTGCGCAGCGACACCATGCCCGAACCGGCCAACCGCGTTCACGGCATCTCTTCGCTCGAGGGAATGCTTCCCGACGACCTCTCGCTCGAAATCGCTCGGGTCGAAAAAGCGATGCTGCAGGCGGCTCGTGATCTGCGATTCGAAGAGGCCGCCGCCATGCGCGACATTCTCCATGTTTTACAGCGCCCGGGCGTGGCGCCGTCCGTCGACGACCTGCTCTTCGATGCGTAACCGGTAGATTCTCGTAATGACGTCGACCATCAAGGTGCAGGGTGCACGCGTCCACAACCTCAAAAACCTCTCGGTGGAGATCCCGCGCGACCAGTTGGTGGTCTTTACCGGACTCTCCGGATCGGGCAAATCGTCGCTCGCATTTGACACGATCTACGCCGAAGGCCAGCGCCGCTACGTCGAGAGTCTGTCGGCCTACGCTCGCCAATTCCTCGGCCAAATGGATAAGCCGGACGTCGACTTCATCGAAGGCCTGTCGCCGGCGATCTCCATTGATCAAAAGACCGCCTCGCGAAATCCTCGTTCCACGGTCGGCACGATCACCGAAGTCCACGACTACCTGCGATTGCTGTTTGCCCGCATTGGCGTCCAACACTGCCCCAACTGCGGTAAACCCGTGTCGCGCCAAAGCGCCCAACAGATAGTGGACCAGGTACTCGCGCGCGCCGACGCCGAACGTTTTCTCGTACTCGCCACGATCGTTCAGGGGCGAAAGGGGGAATACAGCACGTTGCTGACCGAACTCGTGGGACAGGGATTCTCACGAGCGCGCGTCGACGGAGTCGTCATTGAACTGGCCGATCGAGAAGAGCTGAACCTCGGACGCTACGAGCAGCACACGATTGACGTGGTGCTCGACCGACTAACGGTGAAGTCGTCCAATCGACAACGCCTCACCGAATCGGTCGAGGCGGCGTTGAAGCTGACGAAGGGAATGGTGTCCTTTCTCTTCGGCGACGACGAACTGATCACGTTCTCAGAAAAGATGGCTTGCAGCGACTGTGGCATTAGCTTCAGTGAGCTCGCGCCGAGAGACTTTTCCTTCAACTCGCCCTACGGCGCCTGCCCGGTGTGCACGGGACTCGGCACCCGTTTCGAAGTCGATCCCGCTCTGGTGGTACCCGACGACACCCTCTCGCTCGGCGACGGAGCTCTCGCGCCGTGGTCCGGTGCCCGTTTCAAGTACTTCGAACGGCTGATCGAGGGCATTGCCAAAATGGGCGACTTTTCTGTTGACACGCCCTGGAAGAAACTGCGGGCGAAAGATCGCAAACTTATTCTGTACGGCGTTGACAAGAAGACGGTGCCGGTGAAGTACCGAAATCGTTACGGCAAAGTCCGAACGTACGACACAAGTTTCGGCGGCATCGTCGATTGGCTCGAGCGCAAGCGCAACGACGCCGACGGTGACTGGTCGCGCGAACAGGCCGAGCAGTACATGCGCGAAGTGGAGTGTCACGCCTGCCACGGCCAGCGTTTGAAGCCCGAAGTCCTCGCGGTGCGAATTCACGCCCACAACATCGCCGACGTCAATTCAATGACCATTGACGAAGCTATTGCCCTCTTCGGACAGTTGAAGTTAACCAGTCGTGAAGAGACGATTGCCCAACGCGTCATCAAGGAGATTGTCGAGCGGCTTACCTTCTTGATTGACGTCGGTCTCGACTACCTGACCCTGAGTAGGGCCTCGGCGACCCTGTCCGGCGGCGAGGCCCAACGGATCCGTCTCGCCAGCCAAATCGGGAGCTATTTGGTGGGAGTGCTCTACGTACTGGACGAACCCTCCATTGGACTCCACCAGCGCGATAATCGACGGCTCATCGCGACACTCGAGCGACTGCGCGACTTGGGTAATTCGGTCATAGTCGTCGAACACGACGAAGAGACAATTCGATTGGCCGATTTCATTGTCGACATCGGACCCGGCGCCGGCGAGTTCGGTGGACGCGTCGTGCACGCGGGCACGTACAAGGAGTTACTCGAGAACGCCGAGTCGATCACCGGTCAGTACCTGTCGGGTGAACGTTCGATCGCGATTCCCACTACTCGACGCAAGGGCGACGGCAAGCGACTGACCATCAAGGGTGCGCGAGCCAATAATCTCCAGAACCTTACGGTCACCATTCCGCTCGGCGATTTCGTCGCGGTCACGGGCGTGTCCGGATCGGGCAAGTCGTCATTGATCAACGGCATTTTGTTGGCGTCGCTCGAACGTCAGATCAATCGAGCCAAGACCACGCCCGCCGAGCACGACACCATTGTCGGTGTGGCGAACCTCGATAAGGTCGTCGCCGTTGACCAACAGCCCATTGGACGAACGCCGCGTTCGAACCCCGCCACGTATACGGGCGTGTTTGACAAAATTCGCAAACTCTTCGCCGATACCCAGGAATCCAAGATCCGTGGCTACCAGCAGGGTCGGTTTTCCTTCAACGTGAAGGGCGGCCGGTGCGAGACCTGCGCCGGCGACGGGACGATCAAAATTGAGATGCACTTCCTGCCCGACGTCTACGTGAACTGCGAAGTCTGCGACGGTGCTCGTTACAACCGAGAGACCCTCGAGATTCTCTATCGCAGTAAGACCATCAGTGACGTGTTGAATATGCCCGTCGCCGAGGCCCTCGACTTCTTCGAGCGCCAACCGTCCATCCTCCGCCATATCCAGAGCCTCGCCGACGTGGGACTGGGCTACGTCCGACTGGGCCAACCGGCACCGACGCTGTCGGGGGGCGAAGCACAGCGGGTGAAGCTCGCGACCGAATTGGCGCGACGACCCACGGGTCATACGCTCTACGTGCTCGACGAGCCGACCACGGGACTGCACTTCGAGGACGTGAATCGACTGTTGCACGTGCTGCACCGCCTCGTTGATCAGGGCAACACGGTGCTCGTCATTGAACACAATCTCGACGTGGTGAAGACGGCCGACTGGGTCATTGATCTCGGACCAGAGGGTGGCCGTCGAGGGGGGCTCGTGGTAGGCGAAGGAACGCCCGAACAGATCGCGAAATTGAAGACCGCCACCGGGCTCGTCTTGAAAGAGGCGCTGACCGCACACGGCAGGCGCTAGTGCTCGCCAAGCCTTCGGGCATTCCGCGCCAGAGCGGCTGCTACCTCTTTCGCAATGAAAAGGGGACGGTTGTCTACGTTGGCAAGGCCCTCTCGCTCGCGTCGCGCCTGGGTAGTTACTTTCAGCGCAGCGAGGTCTTGACCCATAAGACCCAGGCCCTGATGGCCGAGGCGACGTCGGTCGAATGGATCGTGACCCCGAGTGAACTCGATGCGCTCATCTTGGAGAACGAACTCATTAAGGAGAATCAGCCGCGCTACAACATGCGACTAAAGGATGACAAGAGCTTTCCGTACGTCGCGCTCGACACTCGAACCGACTTTCCCGCGCCGTTCGTCACCCGCAGTCGCCACACTAAGGGTGTGCGGTACTTCGGTCCCTTCGTCGACGTGCGCGCGCTGCGCGTCGCGATGGACGAGCTGTTGCAAGCGTTTCCACTTCGTTCGTGCACCACCCACAAGTTCAATTACCACCAGCGCATCAGCCGGCCCTGCCTGTTGTTCGACATTGGCAAGTGCTCGGGACCGTGCGCGGGCGAAATCGACAAGGTCGGTTACCACGACCTCGTACAGTCCTGGGCGCAGTTCTTTGAAGGTGACGTTCGACAACTCCGGCGACTACTCGAGCTTCAGATGGCCGACGCCGCGGAGAAAAAGCACTACGAGGCTGCGGCGAAGGCCCGCGACGGCCTCGCCGCGCTCGAACGGGCCGCGAGCGAGCAGAGCGTGGTGCTCGACGACCATTCGAATCTCGATGTCATCGCCGTGGCGACGGATGGTGGACGGGCCGCGGTTGCCCGATTTCGGGTGCGCTTTGGTCGTATTATTGGACGCACCGTGCACCTCATCGACCGGTCCATGGACGAGAGCGAGGGCGAAATCCTCGAAGGCGTGCTCACCGATATGTACGTCGACGCCGCATCGGTGCCGCCGGTCGTGCTCGTAGCGGACAACACGTCGTCGACCGCACTGATGGGCGACTACTTGCGCGAACTACGCGCGAAGAGTGTGGAGATTGTTGTTCCCCTGCGCGGCAAGCGCCGTCGCGCGGTCGAACTTGCCTTGAACGACGCCCAGTCCGTGATCAACCGCGACTCCCTTCGTCGCCAGAGCGATCACAACGTGCGCGCCCGGGCGCTGCAAGAGATTGGCGCGGCTCTAGAACTCAGTCAGCCGCCATTTCGTATTGAGTGTTTTGATATGAGCCACCTCCAGGGCACGAACTACGTCGGATCGATGGTCGTCTTCGAAGACGGACTCGCACTGAAGAGCGACTATCGACATTTCAACGTGAAAGAGGCGCTGGGGAACGACGATGTCGGCGCGATGGAAGAGGTCGTGCGACGGCGATTGGGCTACTGGTACGACAACCAGGGCGCCACGAAATTTCGTCGCGCCGACCTCATCATCATTGACGGAGGACTACCGCAGCTCCACGCGGCGCAGAAGGCCGCGGTCGCGGCGGGCGTCGACGGGGACGTGGAGTTCGTGGCCCTCGCCAAGCGCGAAGAGCTCCTGTACCGACCGGGATCGAATCGGCCCATCGTGCTCGACCGTGGTTCGGAGAGTCTCTACTTGGTTCAGCGCATCCGTGACGAGGCGCACCGATTCGCAATTACGTTTCACCGCTCCAAGCGCGGTAAATCAATGGTTGCCTCAACGCTCGCGGGCATCGAAGGATTGGGACCGGCGCGGCGTGATCGACTGCTGGTGCAGTTTGGATCACTCGACGCGATTCGACAAGCGGCGTTGTTGGAACTCGAAGCACTCGCGTGGCTGCCCGACGACGTGGCCCGCAGGCTCTACGATCACTTGCAGGCGCCGTCTCGACCGCGGCCCGAAAAGGAGAGTCCGCGCGATGAGTGAGGTGTTGCTGGTCACGGGAATGTCGGGAGCCGGGCGCTCGACGGTCTCGGCGGCGCTCGAGGACTTGGGCTGGTTCGTCATCGACAACCTGCCGGTCGAACTGATCGTTCGCGTGGGCGAACTCGCGACCACCGGCTCGCGAGAGTACGCCGGGGTGGCGTTCATTGTTGGTCGCCTTGGCACGTTTCAGCCCGACGCACTGTTGGCGGTGGAAGCGGAACTGCAGCAGCGATACACGAACGCGAGGATTCTCTTCCTCGACGCTCCCGACGACGTGCTCATCAGTCGTTTTGAGGGCACCCGTCGGCGCCACCCGATTGAGGCGTCGACTCTCGCCGAGTCAATCGCGGGCGAGCGATCGGCGATGCAAACTATTCGTGACACGGCCGACTTGGTCATTGATACTGGCTCGACCAATACCAACCAACTGCGCTCGCGCATTGTCGAGACCTTCAGCGACACGAACGGTTCGGGATCGTTAAGAGTGTCGCTCCTCTCATTCGGTTACTCGAACGGCATTCCGCGCGACGTCGATCTCGTGTTCGACTGTCGATTTCTTCCCAATCCTCACTGGATTGAGGCCCTACGCCCTCTGACGGGTCTCGACGAATCCGTGGCGACGTATGTCCTGGAGCAGCCCGCAGCTCAACACTTCTTAAATGACGTCACGTCGATGCTCGAATGGCAGATTCCCGAGTTCGCGAAGGAAGGTAAGTCGTATCTATCAATCGCCATTGGCTGTACGGGGGGACGGCATCGTTCGGTCGCGATCACCGAGGAGCTCCGCACGCGCCTTGGGATAGATCACGCCGTGTTTCACCGCGATATCGCGTGATGAAGTTCGCGGCCGTCGGCGGTGGCCACGGCACTGCCGCATCGCTTCGAGCACTTCGACGTCTATCGGATGATGTCGCGGGCGTCGTCTCGGTCGCCGACGATGGCGGATCGTCGGGGCGACTGCGCGCACTGCTCGACGTTGCGGCCGTCGGGGACTTGCGTAAATGCCTCGGCGCGCTCGCCGACCCTGACAATCCACTCACCCAAACATTCGAACACCGGTTTAAGGTGGGCGAACTCGATGGCCACACGGTAGGAAATCTTCTCCTGGTGGACTCATCGACGCGACCGGGGACCTCGAAGAATCGGTGCGGGCGGTGGCTCAGCTGATGGGCGTGAAGGGGGCGATCGTGCCAGCCAGTAGCGAGGGAGTCGTGCTCGTTGCGTCAACCGAAGCGGGCGACGTACGCGGACAGGTGGAGGTCAAGGGTTCGTCGACGATTCGGCGAATTCGTCTCGAACCGGCGACGCCGGCGGCACCGATTGTGGCCGTCGAAGCAATCGAGCGCGCCGACGTGGTGCTCATCGGTCCGGGTTCGCTCTTCACGAGCGTGCTCGCCGCGTGCGTGGTACCCGGTATTACCCAAGCGCTCGCCGGTACCCGCGCGAAGAAATTTTACGTGGCGAATTTGCGCGAAGAACGATCCGAAACCGAAGGGTTCACCTTGCAAGACCACGTCGATGCGCTGGAGCGACACGGGGTACAACCCGACATCGTCCTCGTGGACGGCCATTCGTCCTACGCCGAACAGCCGTGTGGACTCGAGGTTCACGTCCACGATTTGGCGGGACGAAATGGCAGGGTGCACGATGTGCAAAAATTGGCCGAAGCGGTAATCGCTGAGGTGCGATGATCGAGACCGTCGAATAGAGGAGCACGAGTGGCGATACGCGTGGCAATTAATGGATTCGGACGTATTGGCCGCGGGTACCTTCGCGCATCACTGTCGAACCCCGAGGTGGAAGTTGTTGCGGTCAACGACCTTACGTCGCCCGCCACCAACGCCCACCTGCTGAAGTACGACTCGACGCAGGGCCGCCTCGATCTGCCCGTGAGCATCAGCGAACACGGCATGAAGGTCGGCAACCGCACCATCCAAGTTCTCGCCGAGCGCGATCCCTCAGCCCTACCGTGGGGTGAACTCAACATTGACGTCGTGATCGAGTCGACCGGACGGTTCACGACGCGCGAGAGCGCCGCGGCTCACCTCACCGCCGGCGCCAAGAAAGTGATCATTTCAGCTCCGGCCAATGACGTGGACGCCACGTTCGTGGTGGGCGTCAACGATGACACCTACGACCCGGCGAACGACCACGTGGTGAGCAACGCGTCGTGCACTACGAACTGCTTCGTGCCCATGGTTAAAGTGCTCGACGACGCCTTTGGTGTCGAGACCGGCATGATGACCACCATTCACGCCTACACCAACGATCAGAGTTTGCTCGACCTCGAACACAAGGACCTGCGTCGTGCGCGCGCCGCCGCGATCAACATCGTGCCCGCGTCGACGGGCGCCGCGCGCGCGACGAGCCTGGTGTTGTCATCCATGAAGGGTCGTCTCGACGGCACCTCACTGCGAGTGCCAATTCCCGATGGCAGCATCACCGACTTCACCGCAATTGTGCGTACCACGACCGTCGAAGAGATTAACGCCGCCTTTAAGGCCGCCGCCGAGGGGCCGTTGAAAGGTGTGCTCGTGTACACCGACGACCCGATTGTGTCGTCGGACATTGTGGGAACCTCCGCGTCGTGCACCTTCGACTCACTGATGACGATGGTCCTACCGATTGACGACGCGAAGTGTCTCGTCAAGATCTTTGGCTGGTACGACAACGAGTGGGGATACTCGAACCGCCTGGTGGAACTCAGCGCTCACATTGGCAAATAAGCGGTGTCGTCACCATTCGCGACGCACGAACGTTGGGGAAGTCTCGTCGGCAAGAGAGTGCTCGTTCGCGTTGATTTCAATACGCCGGTCGCCGACGTGAACGGTGTACTGACGGTCACCGACGACTTTCGTATTCGGGCCACCGTACCGCTCTTTCACGACTTGCTCGCTCGCGGCGCGACGGTCGTTGCGTGCACGCATTTCGGTCGTCCCTGTGGACGCGTAGTGGAGAAGTACAGTGTTGCTCCCGTGCGCCAGCGACTCCACGAACTCTGTCCCGGCGTGGAGTTACTCGAGAATCTGCGATTTAACCCCGGTGAAGAGGCGAATGATCCCGCGTTTGGCGCATCGCTCATCGAGGGTTTTGATTACTACATCAACGAGGCGTTCGGTGCGTCACACCGCGCCCACGCGTCCATCATGGTTCCCCCCACGTTGGTGGCGAGTGCCGCCGGTCCCAATCTCATGCGTGAAGTATCGACGATTCACGATCTGCTCGACCATCCCCAGCGACCCTTCGTCGCGATTGTCGGCGGGGCTAAGGTCGCCGACAAGTTGGGCTTCATGAAGGTTCTCGTAGCGCAGGCCGACACCGTCATCGTCGGGGGGGGAATGGCGTACACGTTTGAGGTTGCCGATGGT
>JBBQGY010000042.1:0-11647 GCA_038323435.1 Acidimicrobiales bacterium | reverse complement strand
GCGTCAGCGATTAACGTCAAAAATCCCACCCCTGTGCCGTCAGTGTTGGCGCGCACCGTCTCTGAAAACGACGACGACGCACTGCGCACTTCTAGACCGGAAGCGCGCGCCGATGCCTCGGTCACACCCGCCGCGGCGACGGGTGGATCGGTATAGACCACCCGAGGTATGGAGTCGTAATTCGCACTGGCCTCACAGCCCCCCAAGTTCGTGACCACCAGTCGAGCTTGATAGTTCGCGGTGTGGGTAAAGGGAGCGATGCCGGTGACGTCGCCCGCGGCCCAGACGTGTGCAGCCCCGACAACTCGACATTGCAGATCGGTCACGAGACCTTTCGGGTCGGGAACAATTCCGAGAGACTCCAACCCAATTCCTTCAACGTTGGCGTGACGTCCCGTCGCGAGTAACACCCGATCGACCGTTATCGGCATTCCGTAATCAAAATGAAGTAGCGCTCCCGACCCGCTGGGCTCCGCGCGCAGCAATCGTGTTCGGGTGCGCACCACAACTCCATTGACTTCGAGAACTTCCGCCAACGCCGCGCCAATCTGCGATTCCTCCTTGGCCAGCAGATGGTCGGACTGTGCGATGAGCGTGACGTTCGTGCCAAACGCGGAGTAGACCTGCGCTAATTCACAGCCAACTGGTCCTCCACCGAGCACCGCCAACGAGCGGGGTAATTCGGGAGAACTCAGTGCCTCATCACTGGACCACGTCGGCACGAGATCAAGTCCCAGCAAGAGCGGTCGATTTGCGGTCGAACCGGTGCTGATCACCAGTTCGCCGTAACTAAGACGTTCCTCTTGTCCGGATGCGTTGATCACCACTATTCGACCGTGTCCGTCGATGCGCCCCGTGCCTCGGAAGAGCTCAGCACCGCTTTGCCTCACCCCACTGGCTTTGTCGCTGTCGTCACGCTGACCTGAAATCACGTCTCGCCGGGCCACGGCCGCGCCATATCCAGTCGCGCCGTCATCGAGATTCACGGTCCGTGACGTTGCGCCAAGTCGAGGTGCGCTCACGATCAACCGTCGCACCTGCGCTGAACGCAACAACGCCTTCGAGGGTACGCACGAAACAAACGGGCACTCACCACCAACTCGGCCATTTTCAATGACGGCCACGGTTTTTCCGGGCAGCTCACCCCAGAACCACTCGCCGGCCGAACCGGAACCGAGAACGACGACGTCAAAGTGCTTCATGGCAACGGCGCCGCCTTGCTGGTAGGAACGTGAGCACACTCGTGGTGATAGACCGAACTGCCCGCGAACGCTGTCATTGGTGTTGACCTTGTCCCAGCAGCGGAGTATCGGCTCGAGCAGCAATTTGGTCAACGTTAACGGGTCATCAATCCCATCAATCGTTGCGGGTCTTTGCACCGATATCGTCCACGTAGCGCCTCTAACCTTGAGTGACTACCGGCGTTCGTGGACCTTGGCGCAACTGACCTCCCCCTCGACGACAGGATTCTCACCTCTATATATATAGGTGCACACTCGAGGTACATGGGCCGGTGCGCGGGGAGTTGATGGGCGTACGGACCGTCCATCCAAAGTTGCCCTCTTCGAAAAGTGCGCCGCTAGCGCCGACACACCCTCTCTGGGAACCGAATTTTGTCACGATCGTCGCATACGAGTAGCCCCAAATGGCGCGGTTCTCCCCCCCTAGCGCGCTCGACTCGTCAGTACTCCACCCGTGGCCAGGCGGCCGAGAAAAGGTTGTCGCGAACTGCCGTCGCGGGAGATCGGCACCGGAACGCGCGGTTTGTCCCCACTTCCAAGTAAACTGGTGAGTTCTCGTAGTTCCCACCCAATGAAGGAGACCTCCCTATGGTCGTCAAGTATAAGAAGGGCGATCGCTTGATCTACCCACACCACGGAGCGTGCACGGTAGAAAAGATCAGCAATCTCTCGGCTTTTGACGTCAAGCAGGAGTACCTGACGCTTCGGGTCACCAATAGTGACCTGCTGCTGAAGGTGCCGGTGAGCAACGCCGAGAACGTCGGACTACGCGACGTGATCAACGACGACGAAGTCGAGGAAGTTTTTGCGGTGCTCCGCAAGAAGGACGCTCGCACGCCGACCAATTGGTCGCGACGCTTCAAAAACCACTCCGAAAAGCTTCGCTCCGGCGACATTTACCAAGTCGCCGAAGTGGTGCGCAACCTCACCCTTCGCAACCGGGAACATCAGCTGTCCAACGCGGAAAAGCAGATGCTCATCAACGCCCGCAACGTCCTGGTATCCGAGTTGACCTTCGCACTCGACCTCGACGTCCCGGCGACCGAAAACCGGCTGACCGAGGTCCTCGCGTAGCCTAAGCGTCGCTCCGTTGTAAGTACCTGCGGCGAACAGATGGCGTTCCCCTTGAATGCCCTGCGGCATTCAAAATCCATCCATGGCCTTCAACGGGACCGAGTTCTAGTGTGAGATTCGCACGCATTTCAATTAGGCACTCGTTCTCACGCGGCGATCAGTAATGTTTTAACTCGTCGCCGAGCGAAAGGCGAAGGTTTAGCGCAGAATCGCCGATACCTGACTCAAAGTTTCTAAGAAATGGTCGGCGTTTGCTTTGCTAAAAGTAAGCGGCGGGCGAATCTTCAGAACATTGCCGTGAGGGCCCATCGCACTGATTAATACACGACGTTCACGCATTGCGTTGACCATCTCCGCGGCTCGTCCGGGATCGGGCGCACCGGTCGTCGTTGAGACAATGTCCACCCCAATGTAGAGACCGATCCCGCGCACGCCGTCAATCTCGTCACTCGCGTCCGCCAACGTGCGTAGGCCTCGTTGGAGGTAGTCGCCGACAATGCGCGAGTTCTCCATGAGCCCTTCAGCCTCGATGACGTCGAGGACCGCGTTCGCCGCCGCAATACAGACGCTGTTGCCGGCAAAGGTGTTGAAGTATCGAGCCGTCGCGGCAAATTCCACGAGGGTCTCGGGCCGTGCCGCCACCCCGGCAATCGGCATTCCGTTACCCATGGGCTTTCCCATGACGACCAAGTCGGGAACTATGGCGTGGCGCTCGAATCCCCACATCGCCGCACCGGTTCGCGCGAAACCGGGTTGCACCTCGTCAGCAATATACAGCCCCCCTGCTTCGTGAACGACGTCAACGATGGGCGCGAGAAATCCGGCCGGCTCGGGGATGATTCCGTCAGTCGAAAAGAGCGAGTCAGCGATGAAGGCCGCGAGTCCGTAACCGTGACGTTCGAGATCGGCGATCGCGTCGCGGACCCCGAGAGCGAACGCACGGCCGAACTCCTCTCGCGAGTGGTCCCCCGTCGGCAGTTCAACGGCACGAACATAGTCACCGAGAGGCACCAGTGGCCCAAGGTTCGGAGAGATCTCGGCGGCGACGATCGTGGTGCCGTGATAGGCGTTGCTCGTGACAATGACACCCATCGACCCGGTGCGGCGACGCGAGATCCGCAGTGCTAGATCAACTGCCTCGCTACCACTACACGTGTAGGTCATTTTCGAGAGAGTGGGGGGAAGCGTGTTCAAAAGCCGCTCGGTGTAGTCGAGAATGTCCTGGGTGGCGTAGCGCGTGTGCGTGTTGAGGGTCGCTGCTTGACGACAGATTGCCTCGACGACGCGCGGGTGGCAGTGCCCGACCGACGACACGTTGTTGTAGGCGTCGAGGTACGCCCGTCCACTCGCGTCATAGAGGTACACGCCCTCGGCGCGCACAAACGACACCGGATGGTCGTAGAACAACCTATAGGCGGGGCTGAGTACTCTCGCCCGGCGTTCGATCGTCGCCTGAACGCTAGGTTCCTCGCCGGTCACTTTCGACATGTCAAACGCGTTGATCATGTAGGCGTCATCGGGCATCAGTGGCCATTCCCACACGCGACATGAAGTCGTTCGACGAAGTCGTCGTGGGCGACGCCGAGCAGCCGAAGGAGTACGGACCACGAGCGCTGCGCATTTCGCAGCACGTACGCGTCGTTCTGCGGCAATTTCGCCGAACGCCACCGGGGAATGATGACCCACAACAGAACGCGACCAACTATCAGTTCGGGCACGAGGTTTAATTCCTCGTCGGTGAGTGGACTCGTTGCGTGATAACCCGCCACCACCTCAACAGCCTCGTTCGTAGGATCGTGGCTCGCCGAGAGTTGGTAGGACGCCGCGATGGCGACTTCGTTGACGAGTTGGGTGTGAACCACGTCGCCGAAGTCGAGAATGCCCGCGAGCGAACGACCGTCGTGGGTGACCAGGAGATTGTCGGTACTGAGGTCGTTGTGCACGGCCTGGCTTCGCAGTGAACTGAGTCGTGGAAGCACCTCGCTTACAAATCGTTCGAGTTGGACCTCGAGCAACTGGCGCTCTTTCGTCGCGAGAAGTTCGTCGAGCAGCGGGAGCAGTTCTTTGGCCTGGCCAATGTCCCAGAGCAACGCCCGACGAAGTCCCACGTGATCAAACGACTTCAGTGCATGGTCCAGCTGTGCGGCAGTTGTCCCAATCTCGTGACGAAGGGTCGATGTCGACTCGACGTTGCGTAGCACTGTTCCTTCGAGGTACGTGGTGACCCGTACTCGCCGACCGGCTAAAGGACCACCAGATACTGGGGCGTCGGACAGTCCATCGACATCGCGGACCACGCGTTGGATTAGCAATTCGGGTGCTACACGTTCGAGGTAGTCCAGTACCGACGTTTGGAGACTCACGACATCCGGGTCTTCGTATAAATGTGCAACCTTGACTAAAAACGATTGGCCACGTTCCGTCGTGAGAATGAAGTTGTCGTCCTTTTCGCCGCCCAAGCGCCGAACCGTACCTTCGAGTCCGTACGCGCCAGTCACAAAATCGCTGGCGTGCTTCCCGGTGATCGGGCCTGACGACGTGCGCAGCGACAGTTCCACCATGGTCCCAGACTAGAACCCGCTCTTTGGCTCAATGCCTTATGGACTCTTCCAGCGACTACAAAATATGGCATTGCCTTCGCTATCGCGCCGCATCCTCTTCGCTGGCGACATCGAGTCGTGAGTAGTGATTCAGAATCGAACGTCGCTTGCCATAATTTCACGACCTCGCTAATTCAAAAGCGGTACCACTCGAAAGTGAATTTATTACGCCGATGCGTCGATCCTGTCCGGCGAATCGACATTGAACGTCGTTGGTCCGGTGCCAGCCCTCGTCAGCACTAATGAACTCTTCACGCGGCCGGGGTTTGATTCTCGGTGAATCACCCCCGCGGGAACATGAACAAAATCACCCGTTTCAGCTTCCACGAACTCTTCACCATTCAACCCAAAGTCCACACGGACTTTTCCCGACTCAACATAAATGGAAGTCTCGTAGTTGCCGTGATGGTGCCAGCCAGAAACGATTCCGGGTTCAGTGAATGCGACGCCCGACCACACACCGCTGGCAGTAAACGCCTCTTCTCGTACAACGCCCGCGCTTGGATCAGTTCCGATTCGATCACTTGGCGCAATGTGTCGAACTGGTTCGATTTTCTTCACAGGACGATTGTAAATTGATGCGATCGTCATCGTCAATACGTCCATTGGAAAATGATTGCCATTTTTCATGCGTTTTATTATGGCGTGAAACTAAGAAATGGGGCATCACCGTCAATATTGGAAATAGTTGTCGATAGTAGTGCCGTCAATATTTCGCTTCGTTAGGGCGGAAGTTTTATGGTGGAAACGGTCAGCTTGAAAGTCCAAATTGAGTCGGACAAGTGAGTAAACGGCGACTCCTTGCGAGTCAACTGTCCGGGACAGTTCGGCACCATTCAGCCCCGGCGGCGAGTCAAACGCAGTGATGGGCGGCGTCACTGACGAATTAGTTGTGCGAGAATACGCGCTTCGCGTCTTCAAAGTGGGCAGCGAGGAAGTCGAGTGAAGGGCCGAAGTCCCCTTGGATCTGGAGACTCGATCCACTCAGCTGTCGATACGAAGGAAACTTATCGAGCATGGGCGCAGTCTCCACTTTGAGTGTCTCCGGGTTCACTGCAAGCAACTTCGCATCAAAGAGCGCATGGTAATCACGCCGTAGGAGCAGTCCACCGTCCGATCGATGCTCAGGACGTTTAGCGAAGCTGTAAAGGTGTGCGGCCTCGAGTACTTGAGGTGGTTGCACACCTGAGAAAGCACACCTTTCGCCATAGCGGCGGATCATTTCAAAACGAAAGGCCCGCTGACCTCGACGCCTCCGAACGACTGATTCGACGTGACCTCCAAGGATCAGTCCAACATCATCTGGCGAGAAGTCGTTCGAGATATTGACGTCGCGCCCAGAAAGTTCGTCAAGAAAACCTGGAAGGAGATCAACGTTGAGGGGTCGAATCGCGTTGAAGGTGCTAGTGCTGACTTGGAGGTCTGCCAATCGTCGATAATCAATGGGCCGGGCTGCTTCGATCCAAGTGCTGGCGTAGTACGCACGGAACGTCGTGACCGATTCAATTTGTACGAGTGCATCACGATCATCAAATTCGGTGCCACAGTTATCGCATTTGTTCGCAGGGGTCAATCTGGTTCTTCTATGATGTCGAGTTCGCTTACATGACGGACATCGTCGAAGCTCTTTTGGCCGGTTAGGAACTACATCAATGTGCTCAAGGATCCCCCAGCCAGCAACATCGTCATTCTCCCTTATCACCACGAGATCGCCGACTCGAACTTTTTGCGACTGTGCGCCGTTCGAATCGTAGGAGTAATAGAGGCCCACGGAGTCGTCGTAACCCAGGTTGGCCGACCAAGATCGGACGTCGTCAGACTTTGTCAGAAATGCCCACGCCTGCTTTGCGAGCTCTGCCATCAACGGAAGCTTAGGACGCCTCGTGATATTTGAACGGCATCAATTCAGATTGAGCCGAGCACCTACAACTCCAATGGCTTCAACGACAAATTTTGTGGGTCGTGTATCACGTGAACCTGCGACACCCTTCGCGAATTCAATGAATCAGAGTGCAATTTGCCCAATGACTGCGCCTCAATCACTTCATTCCGATCGAGCGATCCTCGCAGCAATCCACGCGGCCATACCCTGTTCGTCGGTATCCCCTTCCGCGACTAAAAGCATCGCCGAGACTGCATCCTCACTTTCAACAAACAGGTCGTAGCCATTGAGTGCACAGAACATTGTGAGACATCCCCAAGAAAGTCGCTTGTTGCCATCGAGAAGTGGATGGTTTCTCGCGATGCCAACGACGAGTACCGCGGCCTTGTCAATGAACTCCGCGTGCAACTCATAGTCACCGAATCCTGCCTGCGGAGCATGAAGAGCGGAGTCCAGAAGAAAGATTCTGGGGCCCTTGGAAAGGATCTCGCATCAACTCCCGTCACGGCCTCAGCAATCACCAGTGCTTCGGCCAAAGTGAGATACCTCACTCGGCGAGTCGGTCGAGAATTTCCTTATCCCTTAGGGTCATCTCTCTAAGGCGCGTCATAAATTCACTGTCTTGGCGCACGCGCTCCACCTCGTTGGTGAGAGTATCGATTACCAGACTGTTGACGCTCATGCCCCTGCCCCGAGCAACAACCTCAACGGTACTGGCCATTTCTTCCGCCATGCGAATGGTTGTAGTCTTTTTCGTCATGACGTCATGACAGCAGATTCGGAGATCGGCAACTTGTTCACTTCAGGTCACATATATCGCTCCGAATCGCTCCCTCTCACTGTCCGGAATGGGCGTGAACGGTCAGGCGGAGCCTTTCATTGTCACGCGAAGTGAACTGACAAGAATACATTTGTCCTGGTGTACTCCATCTGTGCGACGAAAAAACTTCTTGATCGCATCCCGGGCCCTGTCGAACCGATAACGCCCGCGCCGTCAACTCTTCTTGGCAACTGGTACGCCACAGCGATGTTCGGGCGATCGCACGTCGCCCTTCTGGTGAATGAGAGAACTCTGTTGCCGGTCTTGATGCCGCTCGCACCGGCCAAGACGCTAAGCGAGCGATTCCCGGCGGCACTGGCCGAGGTCCTTTCCGCACTCGAGGTCGACGGTGCATTCATTGCCGATGAGATCGCGCGAATGGCAGAGCCCGTGTTCTCTAAAACCGCCAATCGAAGTGTCGTTGGGACGCTGACCGAATTCTGCTTCTTGAGCGAAGTCGACCATCCGACCTACGCGATCTCCACGCAACTCGATCTTTCACTGTGGCTCGCGCGAGTACCGTGCGGTGCTCTTCGAAAGAGCCACGATTTTCCCGACCGAGAACTATTTGCACTTCTGAAGTCGCTGGGCGTCTCACACGGTTTGAATCCCACACATCGGATGGGGAAAAGTCCTTCGTCGCCAAGCGCGGCATCCTCGATCCCCTCTTATGGAGTCGACCAGGAGGGAGCTACGATCCTGAACTTCGAACCCCGTCAACCACCTTTGTCTACAGGCGTTCACCTCCGAGTCTCCTTGCGAGACAGCGACCCACTTATATGGCGACAACTGAGAGTTCCAGCTTCCCTTCCTCTCGAGAAGCTCCATGAGGTCATTCAAACTTCGATGGGCTGGGAGAACCGCCATCTCCATTCCTTCGAGATTGACGATCTGCAATATGGACCGCTTCTCGCAGACTTGGAGGACGAGGAACAAGACCTGAACGAGCGCGGTGTCCCATTGCACGAGTTTCTCGGCAGCAGTAATCGGTTCACCTATGAGTATGACTTTGGTGATTCCTGGATCCACGATATTGAGGTCGATGGCACCGATGAAGGTATCTCCTCGCAGCGCTGGGCAGTCTGTCTCGAAGGTGCCAGAGCGTGTCCCCCCGAGGACTGCGGCGGAATATCGCGATTCGCTGAGCTCCTCAGAGTAATTGCGGACCCGATGCACAAAGAGCATCGGGACTACGTCGAATGGTTCGGGGACTTCGATCCCGATACCTTCGACCTCGCGACAGTGAACGCTCGACTTCGGCGAATCCACTAATGGTGTTCCAATCTTCGCTTGCCGGCGTAGCGCTTGGTCGCGCAGGGCTTCAACTTGCGTCCCTGACATAGTTGCTGACCACGGCGATCAAGCTCCTACGTAGACACGCCGGTCTATGACCAACATGTCTGTCTTCACAGGCTTTTCGGTGATACTTACGATCACGACGACCTTGAGACCCGTTGCTCGATGATCGGAAATCATCGCGTTGCTTACTTTGAGAAGTGCTTCAACTGGTACCTACGTCACAATTATCAATGACTGCAACGAAAAATCGGTGGGCCGTGCAGGACTTGAACCTGCGACCCCTTGCGTGTCATGCAAGTGCGCTACCAGACTGCGCCAACGGCCCCTAAGAGATTCAACTCTACCATCCGGCTTACTCTGCAAGGGTCGCCAAGCACCAATTCAATTGGTCTTGATTCTCTCCAGAAAGTCGTCTGGATCAGTTGAGAGTACGAGTGACGCCTGGCCTGCATTGTTATGGACAACCTGTTCGAGGAACACCTCGACCGCCGCTCGGGCATCACTTAATGCATCGTGTCCCCCTTGCGTAACTCCGTAATGACGACAGAGAAACTCCTGTCCCCTACGTGGACGACTCTCGCGGCTCGGTTCAATCACCCAGTCATGCTCGATGACGTCAATGATGCGCAAGAGGGAGATATCAAATTCAGAATCGTTCAACTCCCTACCCAACACCGACATCGAACTCCGTCGTAGCATTTCGAGGTCGAATCGCACGACGTTTGAACCCACGACGTACGCACCGAGATCGTGATATTCGCTCAAGATCTGAATCGCTCGCTGCAATCCGGACTCGACGCTGTACACCGTTTCGGTGGCGCGCTTCGCCTCCAGGTCGTCGATCGACAGCGCGTGCACCCGGTACGCACCGGTACTGATGGGACGGTCCGGCACGACGAAGAACTGTTCGGACCAAATGGGGACACCGAACCGGTACGCACAGAACCCGTAGGAGATTGCCCGCTCACTCGTCACACTGAGACCGGTTGTTTCAGTGTCGAATCCCAACATGAGCTCGGGAACGAGTTGATGTCGCTTTGCCACACCACTACTTTGGCACTTTTGTGTGACATGCACGCTGGGTCGGTCGAAGGCGCCCGATTCAACCTCGACAATGCACGTCAGTCAGCAAACGTAGATGAGAGTATGACCCATGAGCAAAAAAGTGGTTCTCATCACCGGTTCGTCGGCCGGCATTGGACTGGCGTGCGCCAATCGACTTCATGGCGCAGGTTGGACGGTCGTGGGTGCTAGCCGTCGTGGATCGTCGGGCGCAACGTGGCAAGGAATCACCATGAATGTCGATGACGACGACGAAGTCAACAACGGCGTCGCGAGCGTTATTGACGAACATGGCCAACTCGACGCGATCGTGACCTGCGCGGGATGGGGGCTCGCGGGCGCCGCTGAAACAACCTCAATTGAGGAGGCAAAAGCACAACTGGACACCAACTTCTGGGGAACCGTTCGTGTCATCCACGCCACCCTGCCGATCTTTCGAGAACACGGAGGTGGACGTGTGGTGGTGATGAGTTCCATCGGCGGACTGATTGGTCTGCCGTTTCAGTCGTTCTACAGCGCCAGCAAATTCGCGCTCGAGGGTTACTCCGAATCTTTAGCCTACGAAGTAGAGCCGTTCAACATTAGCGTCACGATGGTGGAACCGGGCAACTTCCACACCGACTTCACGCAGCGTCGACGAGTTCTCGACACCGCCGAAGATGACCCCTACCAAGCGGCGCGAGAAAAAGCGATTTCAAAAATGGAGCGCGACGAAGTAGCGGGCGCAGATCCAGTCGAGGTGGCTCGAGTCGTGGCTGATGCACTTAACAGTTCACGACCACCTCGTCGAGTTTCGGTTGGCAAGATCGACGAAAGAATTGGACTTGTGGCGAAACGACTCTTGCCGTTCAAACTCTTCGAGCGATCAGCGAGGCACGGCTTAGGGATCTAGGAACGTTCTTCGGCGATTGAATTGCCGCCGTCGACAACGAGGCACTGACCGGTCACGTACGAGGCGCCGGGCGACGCCAACCAACCAATCGCGGCCGCCACTTCTTCTGGTCGTGCGCTTCGACCCATTGGCGTTTTCGAACCCTGTTCAGATTCGAACGTTGTCTGCGATCCGGTTGCAATCCACCCGGGTGCGACCGCGTTCACCGTCACACCACTACTCGCGGTGTCAATTGCCAACGCCCTCGCGAGTCCAACCATGCCCCCCTTCGCCGCGGCGTACGCCGGTTCGTTGGTCATCGCCATAACTGGACCGGTGACACTGGCAACGAACACCAGCCGACCCCAGTGTTGTGCCACAAAAACTGGCAGACAGGCCTTAGCGATCAAGAACGTTGAATCCAAATTTCGCGATAGTCCGGCGCGCCACAACTCTAAGTCCATGTCGTCGATGGATCCGTTTGCGATTCGAGGATCCGCGAGAGAACTGAGTCCCGCGTTCTGCACCACTATGTCAAGTCGTCCCCAACGCTTCATCGCCGCCGCAACCAGTTCCGGCGCAGTCGCTGCACTCGTGAGGTCGCCGGCGATACCCATTGCGTCGCAACCAACCAGTCTCAGGTCCTCTACCCGATCCTGAACCCGGTCCGTGGTAGACGTCACCATCAGCGATGCCCCCATTTGAGCCAACAGCCGCGATGTGGCGAAGCCAATGCCCGTTTGGCTTCCCGCGCCGGTCACCAATGCGACTCGACCGCTCAAGTCAAATGCAGTCACG
>JBBQGY010000041.1:0-11719 GCA_038323435.1 Acidimicrobiales bacterium | reverse complement strand
ATGGACGCGTGGGTACCCGACCTGCGGGCGAAGATTAAGTTGCCCGGCGCTGGTCACTGGGTGCAACAGGAACGTGCCGACGAAGTGAACGCCGCACTACTGGCGTTTCTCGCTTCGCTCTCGTGATCAGTCACGCCGACTCGACTTCAATGACGTCCGACGAAAGGAATCACGATGAGTGACGAATCGAGGAACATCAGTTCACCGAAAGAACGCGTCGGCTTTGTTGGACTGGGCACGATGGGTTCACTGATGGCCGCGAACGTGGCGCGTGCGGGCTTTGCTCTCACCGTGTGGAATCGCACGCCCGACAAGGCGAAGGACGTGGTGGAACTCGGCGCAAACGAGGCACCGAGTCTGGTGGCCCTGGCAGCGACGTGCGACGTGATCGTCATGTGCGTGACGGACTCGCCGCAGGTCGAAGAGGTCCTCTTTGGCGTCGGCGGGCTGTGCGACGGTTTGGTGGCGGGATCGTTGGTTATCGACTGTTCGACCATCAGCCCGGTAAGGGCCGCCGAGTTTGGCGACCGCCTTTCGTTGCAGGGTGTGGCAATGGTGGACGCTCCCGTCTCGGGAGGAAGTGAAGGGGCGCGACTCGGGACTCTCACCATCATGGTGGGTGGTGATAATGCAGACGTGCGACGCGCGAGCACCGTGCTTGACGCCATGGGCACGACCGTGACCCACATGGGACCGAGAGGCGCAGGTCAGTGGACTAAGGCCGTCAATCAGGTGATTCTTGCAGGAACGTACCTAGCGGTCGCCGAAGGTGTCACACTCGCGACCAAGGCCGGGCTCGATGTGGAACTCGTAATGAGTGCTCTCGCCAAAGGTGCGGCCGGTTCGTGGGTGCTCGCCAATCGCAGCGGCCGAATGATCGACAACGAGTACCCCCTCGGTTTCAAGATCGCGCTTCACCGCAAAGATTTGGCAATTGGTCTGGAGCTGGCGCGCGCCGTCGGCGCGGTATTGCCGGTGAGCGCACTGGCCGCGACTTTCGAGGACGGCCTCATCGCACAGGGGTACGGCGATGACGACAATTCGGCGCTCGCGCGGACAATTCGACAACTGTCGGGGCTTTAATTCTTGTTGCAATACCTGCTGCGGGCACGGGGCCGAGGCGAGGAACTCCGTGCGATGACCGCAGTGAAACGTTCGAAGGACCGTAATGGGTTCGTGGTGCGCCGTCCCACAAATACGCCAATAATGGCAGTATTTCACTGCAGTTTCGGCAGTTGACACCGTTTCCAGAGCATTCCATTAGAGTGGAAGTCCTCCGTTCGTCGTAATTGACGCGGCACATATGCCAAGCGCATCAAAGTCAAGCGCTTCAGCGAGAGGTCCTGTACAGCCGACAAATAGTCCGTTGCAGAACAACGATTCATTGCCAACGGGGTGATGAACGCAACTTAACGAGGTTTTCAAAGTGCGCAATACGCACTATCGAAGTACACGTGTCCTGCGTTACCCCAAAATCTCCGGGGGAGTCGTCGTTGCCTTGCTGGTGTCAACGTTGGGGTTGATCCAATTTGGCGATTCGCCCGCTCGGGCCGGCGCTGTTGGCGTGCAACATCCGGTGGCCTCCACTGTTGGCCACCCCGCGTCTCTCTCTCGACACGCGAGGGCCGCCACCGTACCTGCGACGTCGTCAGTGCCGGTTGCCGTGGTGGTGAAGACCGCCGCGGTCGCCATTAACGCCGTGCCTACCACTATTTATGTGGTTTCTCTCATTAAGAAGGCATTTCCGCCTGCGGCGTGGCACGCGGCCGAGGTCGTGGCGTGGTGTGAATCGAAGTTCCACCCCTTGGACATTCACTACGACAGCAACGGGACGCACGATCGGGGACTCTTTCAATTGAACGACGGTGGCACCGAGCAGTATTTGCTTCGACGGCTGCGCCTTAATCCGAACAACGTGAATCTGGCATTCAATCCGGTGTTGAACGTGCGAGCGGCCGCTCTTCTTTACGCGCGTGACGGTTGGAGTCAATGGTCGTGCTCGTCGGCGTTGTAGTCGCTCGGGCGGTTTAATTAGCGAGTCTTGCTAGAGAGGCGCGAAAGAGAAATTGTTCGCCAGCGCTCGTTGCAGCGCGTCGCGCGAACTCTCGTGTGATTCGGCGGCGAGCCCAAGTTGACGCGCTGGCATACTTAGTGTCCACAGATTCCCGTCAACCTTTGGTGCCTCAACAGACGCGATAGCACGAACGCGGGTGACCCAATTCAAGTGACGACTACGCGCGTGATCGGCCGGTCCGTTAGTTACTCCACGCTTTCGGAACCTGAGTTCGGACGCCCACTAAGTGACGAGGTCACTCAACGTGGTCGTTCGACACTGCACCGGCACTGTTGTTGACTTCTAACTTATGGATGTCGCATTGAACCGGTCGCCATGTAACTCGTGTGCCACGAGAATGCCTCTCCGAGGAGATGGGGCGTCTGCAGTCCGGCCGCGCCCAGCTTCGCACGATCGAAGTAGTCCTGTAACTGTGAGCGAAAATCGGGGTGGACGCAGTGGTCAATGATCTGTTGGGCTCGTCGGCGCGGCGACAGTTCGCGCAGGTCGGCTACACCCTGTTCGGTCACGATGATCTGAACGTCGTGTTCCGTGTGGTCGACGTGACTGACCATTGGGACAATTCGCGAAATTGTTCCGTTCTTCGCGGTCGAAGAGGTGACAAACAATGAGATATAGGCGTTTCGTGCAAAGTCACCCGACCCGCCGATGCCGTTTTCTATGCGAGATCCCATGATGTGGGTGGAGTTCACGTTTCCGTAAATGTCGGCTTCAATCATGCCGTTCATCGCGAGACAGCCCAGGCGTCGAATTACCTCGGGATGATTACTGATCTCTTGAGAGCGAAGGACAATTCGTTCGCGGTAGAAGTCGATGTTGTTGTGGAATTCGTCCAGGCTGCCCTCGCTCAGCGAGAACGCGGTGGCCGACGCCGACCTGAGCGTTCCCGATCGCAGCATCTCCAACATTCCGTCCTGAATTACCTCGGTATACGCCGTCAGGTCACGGAAAGGGCCGGTATTTAGTTGAGTCAACACCGCGTTCGCGATGTTGCCAACACCGGACTGCAGCGGCAATAAGTTGGCGGGCAAACGACCGGCCTGCACCTCATGGTGGAAGAACTCAATAATGTGTCCCGCAATGAGTGCCGAGTCGTGGTCGGGCTCTTTGAAGGGTGAATTTCGGTCCATACTGTCGGTCTCGACGACCGCGACGATTTTCTCCGGATCACATCGAAACGTCGTGACACCAATGCGGTCTGACGGTTGGAGAATTGGCACCGGCATACGATTCGGCGGCAGCGCCGTACCGTAGTAGACGTCGTGCATTCCGCGGAGTTCAAGTGGCTGCCACGCGTTGACCTCGAGGATGATCTGGTCGGCCAAGTCGAGCCACGTTTTGTTGTTGCCGACGGACGACGACGGAATCAATTCGCCGTCCTCGGTGATGCCGGTGACCTCAACGACCGCCGTGTCGAGGTGCCCGAAGAAGCCCTCCCACGCCATCTGCGCCACGTGCGAGAGGTGCAGGTCCATGTATTTCATTTCGCCAGCATTTATTTTCGCGCGAGTGATGGGGTCGGACTGATACGGTATTCGTAGGTCGATTCCATCTACCGACGCCAGCACTCCGTCGAGTTCTGGACCCGTCGAAGCCCCGGTCCACACGTTCACTTTGAATGGGTCGCCAACTGCTCGGGCGTCAGTAATTCTGCGTGCAAGTGCTGCGGGTATTTCCTTGGGGTACCCCGAGCCAGTGAAGCCACTCATGCCAACCGCGGAGCCGTTTGAAATCAGCGCAGCCGCGTCATTCGCTGGCATCACTTTGCGAGCAATGGCGTCACTCCAAATACGTCCCGCTTTGCCCATTAAATCGAACGTTAGCGCTTTTGTTTTTCTACGCCCAAAGTCCAGTCGCGCGAGCGGCGTCAGGCTGACTGATGTGGCCCTTTTAGGGTCGACCACGGTGTCGCTCGTTGTGACCAACGTCGGTGCAGGCACTGGTGGAAGTGCCGCTGGCGTCGCTAGCGGTCACGACAACGGACATTGATCCTTTAGGCGCGTATTACTCTGTGCCACTCCCGGTGACATCGACATCGTGAATGTTGGCGTCGAAGTCGTACATCGTCGTGGAGAAACGAGAAGCGAAGTTGCAGTCGGCGCCTCAGCACATCACGATCGTGACATTGCCAACATGGAGAGCGTTTGTGCAAAACGAATAGAAATTGATGTATTCAGATTTAACTACTTCGCAACGCCATATATGTCATTCACGTCGGTCGCCGTTGTCGTGGGGGTAATCGATGTCGATGTCGTCAATGTCGTTGGTGAAGGAATTACCACTGTCGTGGTGGTTGTCGATGTCGTTGTCGGGTTGGCCGGCAAACCTTTGAGGAAGTGAACTTCAGTGGCGCACCTGAACGCTACGGCTGGCGGTGTGTTCTTGGGTAACTCGATCAGATTTGTGTGCGAGGGTGTTCCGTTGACGACTGCGAAACCGGCATTTACGGACTGCGGGGTTGGAACTCAGTGAAGTATTCGCTCGAACAGTTCGTGAATCTCTTTGACGGTGAAGTCCATCGTGGCGTCGCCAACGTTGAATTCAAATCGCTGCAGCGCCGGACCCTCGGTGGCGAATGGTCCAGCGAACATCCATATTCGATCCTTTTTCGCGATGGCCGCCATTCGACTGATCACCTGAGCACGCGGTCCAGTTAAACGCAGGTGCATCATTGGACTCTGCACTGGAAATGGGAGTACCTCGAGGCCGTCGATGCGGTTTAGGGCACGCGCGATTTGCTGAGCGCGCTTGTAATACTCTTCGAATCGATCAACTCGAAGTTCGAGGGCAGTCTTGGCCGCCGCCGCGTACGGCCACATTCCGAAGACGCGTCCGCCGTGGCGCGCGCGCCATAATTTCAATTCGTCGATGACGTCGTGATCTCCGGCGACACAACAACCAGCGATTGCGCCGAGGCCCTTGTAGAAGGAGACGTACACAGTGTCAAAGAGACCCGCCACATCGACGATCGACTTGCCGGCCGTGTCTGAGTAATAAGGGGCCGCCTCCCACAGGCGAGCGCCATCCAAGTGGGCTGCGCCGCCGCGTGCTCTCGCCCATTTTGTCTGCGCGACCAATTCATTCCACTCCGGCAACGTCCCACCGAGATCGCGCTGAGGAAGTTCAACAACGAGCGCAGCGACCGAATCGGCAACCTGCTCGAGCTGAGATCTTGTTAAGGGCTCGCTTGCTGGTCCACAAGTGACCGCATGAAGACCGTGTAACCGTTCGTACGCGCGTTCTTCTTTTGTATCGATGTGACACATCGGGTGCCACACCACATTGGAGCGTCCTCGTCGGTCTGCGTGTATTCGCAACGTCGCCTGCTGAGCCATCGTGCCCGAGATTAAGAAGAGCGCTGATTGCTTTCCGAGCCGCTGGGCAATGTCACGCTCGAGATCTTCAACGATTCCCCCGACGCCGTACGTATCGATCTCAGTGTCTTCGGGGATCATTGCGAGGTAGGTGGAGACGCTGCGACGCCCGGCTCCATTCAAAAACCGGTCACACGTACGGTAGAGCGTGCGTTGTTCGTCGTCAAGAGAAGTTGCAATCGGTTTTCTAACGGCTTTCGTGGGCGTTTTCTTTGCTTGAACTTTTCGAACAGAGCTTCTTGGCATATGTCGACCCTACTGAGCGTGACGACAGGGATGAATCGACGTTGTCGCCCGAGCGCGACCTCATCATGGAACTGGCCACTTAGTGGATTAGCGTGGACCTTTCAGACGTTTCTTCGTACTAGGACCTTGAAATCAACTACTGTCCCTTTGGCCTCGAGCGGCTCACGACGTTGACATCTAGAGGAGAATATGACTGACTCTGTTGTCACAGTACGTGGGCTACGTAAGTCGTACGGCAGCCTTCCAGCGGTCGATGACGTGAGTTTTCAGGTTGAACGCGACGAGATCTTCGCGCTCCTTGGACCCAACGGCGCGGGCAAGACAACATCTATTGAGATCCTTGAAGGCTTTCTTCGCCGTGATGGCGGCGATGTCGACGTGCTGGGGTTCGACCCCGGAAACCGCAAGACCCAAAGTCAACTAAGGAGTTGCATGGGTGTTGTCCTTCAAGAGCTTGCGGTAGAGCCCTTTTTCTCGGTTCGCCAAGTGCTCGAGCGCAATGCAGGTTTCTACTCTTCGCCGCGACGGGTTGACGAGGTGATCGACTTGGTGGGTCTTCGAGAGAAGGCGAATTCAAAAGTTAAGCGCCTTTCTGGTGGCCAAATGCGGCGACTCGATATTGGACTGGGAATTGTCGGTAACCCCGAGCTTCTCTTTCTTGACGAACCGACGACGGGGTTGGACCCTGCGGCTCGTCGCACAACTTGGGAGTTAGTGCGCACGTTGTGCAATGAAGGAACAACCGTTGTTCTTTCGAGCCATTACATGGACGAGGTCGATGCGCTGGCCCAGCACGTCGCAGTCCTCTCGAATGGTCGTATCGTCGCTACTGGCACTCCGTCGTCACTGGGAGGACGTGACCGTGGGTCGGTAACAATCCGATTTACCTTGCCCGAGTCGGTGATGGTGACCGAATTACCGGTCACGCCGTCGACCACGAATGGTTCCGAGGTTGTGATCGTCACGGACGACGAGGTTGCGGTCCTGGCACGCCTCACCAACTGGGCCGTGCATGATCATGTGGTACTCGCGGGTCTGTCGGTCACTCGATTGACATTGGAAGACATCTATTTGGAACTGACACGTGGAAGCCACGAACCGGACGGTGACTCGTGACAACGCCAGCGCCGAACGAGCGTTCTCGACGGCTCAACCCGCTTCGACTGATTATCCATCAGGTCAAGTACGAGCAGTTGGCGTTCTGGAGTAATCGATTCGGTGCGATTTTCACTGTAGGTTTCTCCATTGTCTTCCTGGTGTTCCTTGGCCTGAGCGCTGGCAACTCTCGTATTGACTACCTCGGCAACATCAGGCTCGTCGTTTACTACGTCCCCGGGTTCGTCGCGTACGGTGTCATGGCCGCATGTTTCTCGACTTTGGCGATCATCCTCGTTGTTCGACGTGAGACGGGGCTGCTCAAGCGCCTACGACTGAGCCCGCTTCCAACTTGGATGCTTCTCGCCGCGATCTTCGTGAGCACAACGATTGTGGCACTGGTGCAGGTCATACTGCTTCTACTTCTTGGACGTTACGGCTACCACGTGAACTTTCCTGTGTCGTGGGCAGCGCTCGCTGTCGCGCTCGCAGTGGGCATCGCGAGCTTCACCGCGATGGGAGTGGCAATGAGCACCCTGGTTCCAAACGAGGAGACAGCCGGGCCAGCGACCAGCGTGATCTTCTTCGTTCTGCTCTTTCTTTCGGGGCTCTACTTTCCGCTGAAGGCGAATTCCGCTCTGGCGAAGATATCGGATTACTTTCCAGTTCGTCACTTCATTCTGTCGGTTGAAGCGCCCTTTCAGGCGACTGCACACACTTCACCCTGGACCTGGCACGACTTGCTCGTGACTTCACTATGGGGTGTCGTCGCGACGATCGTCGCACTTCGTAGATTTAAGTGGTCGCCAACACGCAAATAACGGTCAGAGATCAGTTTCGTCATGATCCCGCCGCTGTCGAGTAGCACGCTCTGAGGGTTCGTTTGTCCCAGAAATACTGTTAGATCACATGGTGGGCGAGGCGGGACTTGAACCCGCACATCCTTTCGAATACAGGCACCTGAAGCCTGCGCGTCTGCCAATTTCGCCACTCGCCCTGAGACTTTGCAACATTAGTGCAACGAGTGGGTCAATCGATTTTCCCCTACGATCAGGACTGACCACTATTACAGTTGAGGTCGTCATGGTATTGAAAAGTGTGGAAAACCGCCTGGAGCGGATATTTGAACGGACGTTTTCACGTCCGTTCAAAAGTGCGCTGCAGCCGATTGAAATTGGCACGCGTATCATCCGTGAAGTCGACCTCACCCGTCGCCTGTCGGGACAAGGGCCCATTTCGGCCAATCAGATCCGCGTGTGGTTAGGACCAGCCGACGCCGTCAGGTTTGAGGGATTTCAAAAGGCGCTTGTGACCGAGCTCGAAGAGACCGTCCGTCAACACGCGGTGAGCGAGGGTTACAGCTTCGTCGGCCCCGTGCAGGTGGAGATATTCATCGATGACGACGTGAAGGCCGGGGACCTCGAAGTGAAAGCCGAGTTCATTGGCGGCGAAAGCCAGCCGCGCCTCATCATGAGTGACGGTCGGTCATTCAACGTTGGTGATCGTGCTCTCGTCATCGGTCGAAGCCCCGAAATTGATGTTGTTATAAATGACAGCAACGTGTCGCGTCGACACGCCGAAGTGTGGCGCACGAGCGAAGGCGTCGCAATTCGAGATCTGCAGTCGACCAATGGAACGTTTGTGAACGGGCATCGCGTGACGGCCGTCTCGCTCTCACCGCGTGACGACATCACAATCAGTACGCTCCACATGCGGATTGAACTCGCTTGAACTTTCTCGCGGCGTCGTCAACTTATGCGGCGGTCGTGCGTCCGCTCCAGGTGCTCGTCATGGTCGTCGCCGTCTTGTTTTTCGCGCGCGTGCTGCGGGTCGCGGCAGTTCAGTCTCGACCGGTTGAATTCGTGGCAAGAAGCGCTCGCCGTCGAGCGAGAAGTGGCGCAACTCTCGCACTCGAATTTATTGAACCAGTCGACCGCGCCGGTGAGCGTCTCGACGTTGACGTTCCCGTTGTCATTGGGCGTAGCCGCGAGTGCGATCTGAGCATCTCGGACACTTACCTCTCTTCGCGTCACGCTCGGGTGGCGAATGACGGCGGCGATCTTTCTATCGAGGATCTCGGTTCGACCAATGGTACGTACGTGAACCAGGAACTCGTCGCGGGACGCGTCCAACTCGAGCGGGGCGACATCGTGCAGGTGGGCGGCATCTTGTTCGAGGTGGTTCGTTGACGCATTGGCGTTACGCCGGGGCGACCGATACTGGACTGGTACGCCAGTCAAACCAGGACGCCATCTACGTCGACGACCAGTTGGCCATGGTGGCCGACGGTATGGGTGGTCACGCCGCTGGCGAAGTCGCTTCGGCGATGGCGATTGAAATCATTCGAGATGAATTTGAAATTAAACCGACCGTCGAGGGTCTCTATAACGCCATAAATACTGCGAATCGGGAAGTCCTGCGCGACGCGGGAGGTAATCCCGAGCACTTTGGCATGGGAACGACCGTCATTGCGATTGGGCTGACGCGCGACGCCGACGGAATGACTTCACCCACCCTGTTTCACGTGGGCGATTCGCGGGCCTACCAACTGCGTGACGGCGCGCTGCGTCAATTGAGTGAAGACCACAGTGTCGCTGAGGAGTGGGTGCGCATGGGCCGCCTGACGCCCGAGGAGGCTGCGGTGCACCCGCGTCGCCATCAACTCACCCGAGGCATTGGCGTCGAAGAGACGATCGCCATTGACGTGTTGTCGTTACACGCTGAGTCGGGCGACCGAATTCTGCTGTGCAGTGATGGTCTTTCGAACGAACTGGACAACGACACGTTGGCTCGACTTTCGAGTGCGCCGTTCACGCTCGACGAAGCGGTGACCCAACTCGTCGAGTCGGCGCGCCAGTCCGGCGGCCGCGACAACATCTCTGCACTATTGATCGAGTTCGATGAGGTCAACGTTGCGGCCGTTCCGATCAAGAAGACGGTGACCTCCAATCCTCCACCGATTGCCCCTAGCTCGAATACCTCGGCGACTCGAATGCGCCGACAACGTCGCCTGACGTGGCGGGTGTGGTTGGCGTTTCTGTTCATCGCGGCGGTCGCCGCGGGTTTCGTGGCCATCGTTCACTGGTACGCGTACTCGAGTTTTTATCTCGCCAACGACGCCGGAACTATCGCCGTGTACCGGGGTCAGCCGAGCGGGGTGTTCTGGTACAAACCGGTAAAGATCGAAGACACTCAATACAAGGTCAACGAACTTCGTGCGGCTGATCGCCAAGCCCTCGCGGCGACCGTATCTGAACCAACACTGCAGGCGGCCCTCCTGGGGGCTGACTACCTCCATAGCCAATTCTGTCTATACCATTCGTGTACGACGGGTGCAACGACCACCACGACCGTTGGGGGGACCTCGACCACCGTTGGTCGACCCACCACTACCGTCCACACCACGACTACGACGTTGAAGAAGGGATAAGACGTGTCACGACGCCTCGGGGTTCTGGCGACGATCATTTTGTTGCTCTTCGCCGTCGTTGCGGTCCAGGCCGCCAATGTTCAATTTTTCAGGGCACCCGCACTGGTCGCCAGCCCCATCAATCCGAGAATTGTCACGGCGTCCGTGGCGTATCCACGTGGCGATATTTATGCCGCGGACGGTACGGTGCTCGCACATTCGGTTGCGCAGTCGAGCAGTTTCTATCCCTACCGACGCGTCTATCCGCTTGGTGCATTGACCGCCGGTGTCGTTGGATTCTCCGGACCGGTGCAGGGCGACTGGGCCCTTGAGAACGAGTATTCCAATTACTTGACCGCCCATCCGTTAGCGCCCCAGAGTTTCGCCCAACTCCTTGCGCCCACGGCCGCCGCCGACTCGATCACGCTGACCCTGCTGCCAAAACTGCAGCAGATTGCGCGCAACGCTCTGGGTGGTCAAGATGGGGCCGCGGTGGTGCTGGATCCTCGCACGGGTGCGGTACTCGCGATGTATTCGAATCCCACGTACAACCCCGCGCCACTCGCGTCGCCAGTTCATGCGGTCGCCGCCGCAGCGTGGAAAGCGGCCATCACTAATAATGGACACGGTTTCCCGCCCCTCGGCGTCGTCGCAACTCAGCAAACCTTTCCGCCGGGCTCGACGTTCAAAATTGTGACGACGGCGGCGGCCGTGCTTGGACGACCCGACCTATTGGTGAAGAGTTACCCCTACCTTGCGGCCACTCCGTTGCCCAACACGAACAAGAAGTTGCAGAACAGTGGAGGGTCAGCGTGCGGTGGTGTGGTCGCGGTCATGTTGCCCCAATCGTGCGACCCGGGCTACGCACTGCTCGGACTCGACATTGGCGCCGACCTTATGACGTCGACGGCGGACAGGTTCGGCTACAACCAAGACCCGCCCATCGACCTCCCGGGAGTGGTGAAGAGTTATTTTCCGCCGGCGGCATCATTCTCTAAAAACTTGCCGGGCTTGGCCTACTCGGCAATTGGACAGGAGAATGTTCGATCGACCGCTCTCCAGAATGCGCTGGTGGCGGCGGCAATCGCCAATGGCGGCGCCGAGATGACCCCCCATTTCTTGGATTTTGTGACCGCCCCGAATGGAAGCAAAGTGTTCCACTATCAACCGAAGTTGTGGTTAACTCCGTTGACGTCGACCCAGGCTGCGCAGATCGTGCCACTGATGCAAGGGGTCGTGCAACACGGCACTGCGTACGGCGTCGGTTTTTTAAAGGCCGATGACGTTGCGGCCAAGACCGGAACCGCGCAGGTAGGAAATGGCGCTCAGAACACCGATGACTGGATGATTGCGTTTGCGCCCGCGACGAAACCAACGGTCGCGGTCGCGGTCGTCATGCCGTTCCAGGCGAAGTCCGCTTTTGGCTCGACGGTCGCGGGACCAATCGTCAAGTGTCTGATCGAAGGTGCGCTGGCTCTCCAGTCGAGACAGCCACCAACGGGAACGGCGTCGACGTGTCTC
>JBBQGY010000040.1:0-11887 GCA_038323435.1 Acidimicrobiales bacterium | reverse complement strand
CGTCGCGTCGTCGCGTCGTCGCGTCGACTCGTCGTACGTACGTGCACCGGTAGACCATACTTAAAGGATGGATTTACTATCGCGCGCAGAGAGTTGGCTGTGCGACATGGACGGCGTGCTGATCCGCGACGGCTCAATGGTCGAGGGCGCCGATCGGTTCCTCGCTCGACTCGCCGCTACCGGACGTCCCTTTCTCGTACTCACTAATAATTCGCTCTTCACGCCTCGAGAGATTCGTACCCAGTTGGCTGCAATGGGCCTCAACGTCAACGAGGAGCAACTCTGGACGTCGGCGCTCGCGACTGCAAAATTCGTGAACTCGCAGCGACCGGCCGGTAGTGCGTACGTTATTGGCGAGGCGAGCCTCCACGAAGCTCTCGCCGACGTCGGGTACCGAGAAGATGACCAGCAACCGGACTACGTCGTCCTTGGTGAGACTCAGAATTACTCCTACGACGAAATAGCGACCGCCGTCCAGCTCATAGAAAACGGTAGCCACTTTGTCGCGACGAACCCCGAACCGACCGGCCAGTCGCCCAAGGGCTCGCTGCCGGGGGTCGGTGCCCTCGCGGCAATGATCGAAAGAGCCACGCGCGTCGCGCCGTATTTCGTGGGCAAGCCCAATGCGGTCATGATACGCGAGGGCCTCAATATCCTCGGAGCTCACTCGAAAACCACGGTGATGATTGGTGACCGCATGGATACCGATATTCGCTCGGGCGTGGAGGCTGGGCTCGGGACGATCCTCGTGCTCTCGGGCGTCGCCCAACTCGGCGAGATCGAGCATTTCCCGTTTCAGCCGTCGCGCATCGTGTCGTCGGTGGCGGAGTTGGTCGAAGAACTCTAAGTAGCGCTGGCGACCGCCTGCGTGTGCGTGCCGTCACTATCCGACGTTACGGTCCTCGTCTGTTGCACGGCGGCGAGAAAGCCCTTCGCCCAGTCGTAAACGTCGCGGCGGAAAATGGCGCGGCGCATCCTCGACATTCGGTCGCGCGTCTCCTTGGGTCCCGCACTCATGGCGAGCACGATCGCCTCTTTGATGCCTTCGAGGTCGTGCGGATTAATCATGAACGCGCCGCGCAGTTCAGCGGCCGCGCCGGCGAACTCGCTCAGGATCAACTTGCCGGTGAGGTCACCGCGACTCATCACGTACTCTTTGGCGACCAGGTTCATGCCGTCGCGAAACGGCGTCACCAACATGATGTCGGCCGCGAGGTAGAGCGCAATCAGTTCACTAAATGGAAGGTTCTTGTGCTGGTAGTGGATCGCCGGGTGACCGACGAGTCCGTACTCGCCGTTGACTTCGCCGACGAGCCGTTCGAGGTCGTGTCGTTCCAGGTCGTAGTGGGAGTCAGATTCACGGCTCGGCACCGCAATCTGAACCATGACCTGGCGCTCGGCGGTCAAGGCACCGTCGCGGAGCATCTCTGCGACGGCCTTGATACGTTGCTGGATCCCCTTGGTGTAGTCCAGTCGGTCGACGCCGAGCATGACGAACTCCGGATTGCCGAGGCCTTCGCGAATCTCTCGGGCCCGCGCGACGATCGCCGGGTCCGCGGCCATTTCAACAATTTGGCGAGAGTCCACCGAGATTGGACAGGCACCAATTCGAATAGCACGACCGTCGAAAGTGAGTCCCGAGTCGGTCCCGCTCGCGCCAGTGAGTCGTCGCGCGAGACGCGAAAAGTTTGACGCACCGGAGTGGAGCTGGAAGCCAACGAGGTCCGCTCCCAGGAGTCCGGTCAGAATCTCTCGCCGCCACGGCAACTGCATGAACAGTTCGCTCGGTGGAAAGGGAATATGAAAAAAGAAGCCGATCACGACGTCGGGGCGCAGTTGGCGCAGCATCTGTGGTACGAGTTGGAGTTGATAGTCGTGCACCCACACCGTCCCGCCGGGTGCCACGGACTCGGCGACGGCCTGGGCGAAACGCATGTTCACTGCCCTGTACGTCTGCCACCACGTACGGTGGAAGGTCGGCGAGCGGATGGCGTCGTGGTACAGCGGCCAAATTGTGGCGTTCGAAAATCCCAGATAGTACTCTTCGTACTCTTCGTGACTAATCTCGACCGACTTCAAACGAATTCCCTCGTAAGAGTCGGGCGTGTCCACGTGGTCAGCGACCCCGGGCCAACCAACCCAGAGTCCGTTGCGGTTTTGCAGTATCGAGGTGAGCGCCGAGACGAGACCGCCCGGACTCGGCATCCAGCCTTCGTCGCCGGGCGACGTGGAATGGCGCACGGGTAGTCGGTTCGCAACGACTACCAGATCGGCGCCGTTGGCGTTAGGTCGCAACGACGTCACGGGTGAAAGGGCCGATTCATCCGATCCAGCCGGCGAGGTGTGGTGGTTGGATGGCGATGTCATGGTAGGTACCTGGCATGAGCCTAGGGGCCACCCAGTGTGGCCGGTGAGAGAGGCGCCATTCTGTAGTGAACTGACGCTTGTGTTGCCCGTTCACTACTACCGAGTACGGACTATTTCTTGTCCGTGGGAACCGGTGATGCTGGCGCTTCGAGCCACACGTCACCCGCGGGAATCGCCGCCGTCGTGTCGCTGCGGCCCGCAGCGCTCCACCAACTTTGCGGAGATCCGAATCCGGGGGAGGTCTCACTCGCGCGGTCTTCGGCTTTGATGACGCCGAGTACCGCCGTGATGAGCGCCAGGTGCGTCAACGCCTGGGGAAAGTTGCCGAGGTGTCGTGCCGTTGTGGGGTCCAATTCTTCGCCGTAGAGTCCGAGCGCACTCGCCGCACCGATCAACTTCTCGAGGTGCGTTCGCGCCCGTTCGGTTTCTCCAATGGCGACGAGGGCCGACACGAGCCAGAACGAACAGACCGTAAAGCTGCCCTCGTTCTGTCCGTCGAGACCATCGTCGGTCGCCCACGGCTTGTAGCGATAGACGAAGGGCCCATCGGTGAGATCGTCGGCGATTGCAAAGACGGTCGCGCGAATTCGTTCGTCGTGGGCGGGCAGAAATCCCAACATCGGTAAGACGAGCAGCGAGGCGTCGAGTTCGTCGGACCCGTAGGCCTGGGTGAAGCGCCCGCGCTTATCCACGGCGTTGGCCAAGATGTCCGCGTGAATCAGTTTCGCTTCGGCCCACCACTTGTCAGCGAGACGCTTCTCTCCGCGCAACGAGGCGAGGCGAGCTCCGCGATCGATGGCCACCCAGCACATGACTTTAGAGAACGTGAAGTGACCCGGTTCACCCCGCACTTCCCAGATGCCACGGTCGGGATCTCGCCAGCACTTGATCGACGTTTCGACCGCTTGGACCACGATGCGCCACGAACGTTCGCTGAGCGAATCTCTGGTGCGAGTGTTTTCAAAAATACAGTCGACAATGGCGCCGAGAATGTCGAACTGGGTCTGATCCCATGCCCCATTACCGACGCGAACGGGCTGGCTCCACGCGTAACCGGTCAAGTGGTCGAGATCGAGTTCGGGTGGCGCCACGCCACCGTCGACGGGGTAGAGGACCTGAAGGTTCGGCCGAGAACTACCACTCCCGCTGCCGACCGGTTCGAGCACGTCACCGAGAAAAGCGAGGAAGTCGCTCGCTTCAATGTCGAATCCCAGGGCGTGCAACGCGCGCAAGGTGAAGGCCGTGTCACGTATCCACGTGAAGCGGTAGTCCCAGTTTCGTGACCCGCCGAGGTTCTCGGGTAGTGACGTGGTGGGCGCGGCGAGCAGTGCGCCGGTCGGGGCGTAGGTGAGACCCTTCAAAGTAAGGGCACTTCGCTGGAGTAGTTCGCGCCACGGGTGGTCGGGGAAACGTCCACTATCGATCCAACCACGCCAGAAACGTGACGTTTCGCGCTTCATGGTGTCGATCTGCACTTGGGTCGTGGGGAGTTCGGAATCACTCCAACTCATGACTACGAATGAGGACTCGCCTTCGACGAGACGGTGGCGCGCACGAATGGCGCGGCCCTCAATGCCAAAGCGCATGTCGCCAGTCAGGGTGAGCCGGCTGAAGTCGTCGTTGGTTGTCGCCACCTGGTCGTAGGAGGGACCAACGTACTCCCACTTGGCGTCGACACGACCGAAATCAAATGACGGCTCGCAGTTGAGGACAACGTCAACACTCCCGTGCAGGCAGCGCGCGGTTCGTACCAGAACGTGTCGTGCGTCGGAGTCGCCCGGTGTTCTCATTTGTAGCGCCGAGCGCTCACCGGTTTTGTACCACGGGCCAATGGCGAGGAAGTCGTTGACCTCGAGCCAACCGCCGCGGGTCTGCCACGTGGTCGACAGCATCATGGTGCCCGGGTTGTACTGACGGTGTGCCGGCACCGCACTGTCAACGGGTGCGAAGCGAAACGAACCGGCGGATCGGTCGAGGATGGTGCCAAAAATGCTCGGATCGTGGGGCTTGGGTACGCACATCCACTCAATCGAGCCCGTCGGCGCAATGAGGCAGCTGTTCTCACAGTCCGACAAGAAGGCGTAGTCGCCAATGGGCGGAAAGTTCGCTTCCATGGTTTCGGGATTGAGAGAGTCGATGGTGGCCTCGTCGCGCACGAGGCGTGGACCGGTGGGGGTCGGGAGAGTCGTAGGGGCTTGACTGCGGCGCGCCGACGTCGATTCAGTTTTGCGCGAAGGACACATGACCCGACGACACCCTTTCTCCAACCTCCATTGCTTAGTGCACTGTTGTTGGCTATTCGTGGACCACGCGCCCCCTAAGTGACGTCGCGAACCTTTTCTTGACTACCAGCGTAGTGACCAAAGTGTGGTGATATGGGTCGCGATAGTTAATTGTCGTCTAAATGGTGTACGACGGCGAACCGTTTCGCGGGCCATAAAACTGCTCACTTCGAACCGAGCAGAAGATTCGTGCATTGTCACGTAATAGTCATTTTTAGGGGTGGATTCGCCACGACGCGGTGCGACGCGAATCGCACGTGCAGTCGTTGTCCACCGAACTCACCGAACACGACCCCTCGTGTGAAGTTCCTTCACTCCAGCAACTGTGCGTCGTCGCTAGCCAAAGCGCAGGCAACCGTCGTCGAAATCAACGAGTGGCAGCTCGTCGCGTTCGGCCCAGTAGTCCTGACTCAACTGCCACTCGGGCCGATCGAGGCGATGAGGTAGTAGATCCATGGAACGCATCATGTATCCCGGGTTGAAGTCCTCGGGGTCGAGCCAACCGAGGACGGGTGCGTCAAGATCTTGGGAGCGCAGTTCGGGAACGACTCGGGTCACGCCGCGGTTCTCCATGTGACCCAACAGCCGACAGACGAAGTCACCAATGAGATCGACCCGGAGAGTCCAACTGGCGCGGAAGTAGCCAAATACCCACGCGAGATTGGGGACGCCAGTAAACAGCGTCCCGCGATACGTCACCGTACGAGCAAGGTCGAGTGCCGCTCCGTCAACGGTGAAAGCAATATCTCCCAACACGCTGAGATGGAAACCGGTAGCGCTAACAACGATGTCAGCGGGGAGTTCTCCACCGGACTTCAAGAGGATCCCGGTCTCGGTGAAGGAAACAATTTCGTCGGTCACCATCGTTGCTCGATCGGCGACGATCTCCTTGAAGAGGTCGCCGTCGGGCAGAAAGGCGAGACGTTGTTGCCACGGACGATAGTGAGGAGTGAAGTGAGTGGTGACGTCGTAATCGGGTGGCAGTTCTGCTCGCACCGCATCGATAAGGGCTTCTTTGGCAAAGTCGGGTTCGTCGAAGGCGATTTGGTTCAGCAGTCGAAGGTCGTGTAGGACCTTTTTACGCGCGATTTCGTGGATCCATTCTTCGGAGACGTCGAGTTCGCGCAACATGTCCGCGATTTCGTTGGTGTTGGGCCTCGACAGAAAATACGTGGGCGAACGTTGTAGCAGCGTGACGTGGGCGCACTTGTCGGTAATGGCGGGAACGAGGGTGGCGGCCGTCGCGCCCGACCCAATGACGACCACTGTCTTATTGTCGTAGTCGAGTGTTTCGGGCCAGGTTTGAGGGTGCACGATCAATCCCGCGAACGTGTCCATTCCCGGCCAACTAGGCGTGTAGCCCTCGTTGTGTCGGTAGTAGCCCTGGCACATCCATAAAAAGTTCGCGGTGAAGTACATGGATTCACCATTGTCAGTGCGGGTGGCATCAACCGTCCAGCGGCTATCGTCGCTCGACCACGACGCCGACTCAATGTGGTGGTCGTAGCGAATGTGCGCCGCGAGGCCGTTTTCGTCAATCACTTCGCCGAGGTACTTCTGAATTTCGGCTCCCGACGCAATCGGTGCCGAGGTCCACGGCTTGAACCGATATCCGAATGTGTACAGGTCGCTGTCGGAGCGAATACCGGGGTAGCGGTGCGTACGCCACGTGCCACCGAATCCGTTCTGTGCTTCGAGCACGACGTAACTGCGATGGGGCAACTGATGACTGAGGTGGTATGCCGAGCCGATCCCCGAGATCCCGGCGCCCACGATGAGGACGTCGAAATTCTCAACGGCGCGACGGTCCTCTTCGCTGGCTGTTTCAACCGCACTCATCGTCGACGCCCCCTCTTCGTTGACTTCGAGCGAATGTACGCCCGAGGTCTGGAATCGAATCTCTCAGCAGTTCGGACACTAGACCGAACGCCCGGCGCCGACGGCGACCGCCTACTCATTGGGTGACTGAGTTCAATAACGAGCGGTCAAGAACTGCGATCGCACTGTACTGTCGGAGTCGATCCGATTGAATGAGACGAAGAGGTATTTATGAAAGCAGCCGTGTACTACGAAACAGGCGGGCCGAGCGTATTTCGCTACGAGGATGTTCCCGACCCAGTCGCCGGACCCGACGAAATGCTGGTGAAGGTTGAAGCAATCAGTGTTGAGGGCGGCGACACGCTGAATCGACTCGGAGGCGAAATGACGAGCACTCCCCACGTCGTTGGTTATCAGAGTGCCGGCACCGTTCTTCAGGTGGGCGAGAATATTGGCGAGTTCGTCGTCGGTGACCGCGTGGTATCGGTCGGCGTGGCCGGTTCTCACGCGGAACTGCGCGTGGTCTCGCCAGCGTTCTCATGGATGATTCCTCACGAACTCGCCACTGACGTCGCCGCGTGCGTACCCGTGGCCTTTGGCACCGCCCACGACAGCCTCTTCGAATTTGCGGCCCTTACCGCGGGCGAGACCGTAGTGATTCACGCGGGCGCGAGCGGCGTCGGGATTGCCGCGATTCAGATGGCGAAGCGCGCGGGGGCGCGGGTTATCGCCACCGCGTCGAGCCAGGACCGGCTGGACCGTTTAACTGCGTACGGACTCGGCGACGGAATCAACTACGCCGAAGTTGATTTTGTCGACGCGGTGAGAGCCCTGACCTCGGGACGTGGAGCTGACGTCATTATCGATTCAGTAGGCGGGAAAAATCTGCAAAAGAGTCTGCAGGCGTTGGCCTACCGAGGACGGTGCGTTTCCTTTGGCGACGCGGGACGCGACGTGTCGTCATCGTTGGATATTTCAACTCTTCGTGGAAGTAACCAGCGTCTCATGGGCTACTTTCTCGGGGCCGAACTTTTCGTGTCGACTAGGGCGCACGAAATGATCGAGACCGTGCTGCTCGAAGTTGCGAGTGGCGATCTTCAAGTGGTGATTGACAGCACGTTTTCCCTCGAGAATGCCGACGAGGCGCACGCCCACATCGAAGACCGTCGAGCTTTTGGACGAGTGATACTTCGTCCGTAGATCAATCCCATTGGTCACCTCAAAAGTGGCGACCTCAACAAAATCAGGTGTTGTCGGGTCCGTCGAGCGTCAGTTCGCCGTGTTCGTCCTCGTAGGCCTTGAGCGTGGCGACGTATTTCGCAACGTCGGCGTCCACCATTGAGGATGCACGACCGGCCTGTTGGAGATACGTGGCGAGGCCGAGCTGACGAAGTACGCCGTCCGCAGATCGCTTTGCCTGCATCTCTTCGACCTTGGTCTGGCCCTTCTGCGCCGCTTCTTTCGCTACTGAAGCCGCGACCGAAGCCTGCTCTTTCACCTTGTCCATGAATCCCATGGGATCCTCCTATCGAGTCGTCTACTGGAACATTACCGCCCTCGTGTGATCGCTCAATCGCTCGTACGCCGCGACAACTCCTCGGGTCCGTCACGAATGGTCGCGGGGCCGGTCACACCCGCCTTGATGGAGTCCTTTGACGCAACATTCTCACCGACTGCGTGTCGCAATCACCAAAGTGGGGCGTCGATAAACGGGCGTAGACTTTGGTTATCTGGAGTCAACGTCGAGGTGATCCGCTTACGGCCGTTGGTGTCTCAACGACGTGAGGATTTGATTGCTATGAGTGTTCCCAGTGCTTCGTATTCTGTGACAATGCGTGTGGTCCTTGAACACGCCTCTCGGATTGGCGCAATCACGACTGCCGTCGGTGACGCCGGGGGAACCGTCTCCGCGTTTGACGTGGTCGATACTGGTTCCGGCATGACCGTTGACATGACGTGCAACGCGGTCGATGAGGGCCACGCGGAGAAACTGCGAGCGGCGGTTGACGTCGTAGAGGGTTCACACGTAACGGCGATGAGTGACCGTACATTTCTGCTCCACCTCGGTGGGACAATCTCTGTTGAGCCCAAAGTCCCATTGAAAACTCGTGACGATCTTTCAATGGCGTACACGCCTGGCGTGGCGCGCATTTCTATGGCCATTGCCAAGGACCCGGGCGCGGTGCGCAAACTCACCATCAAGCGCAACACCGTAGCGGTGGTGACCGACGGCTCTGCCGTGCTCGGACTGGGCAACATTGGACCAGAAGCCGCGTTACCGGTCATGGAAGGTAAGGCGCTTCTGTTCAAGCGCTTCGCCGGAGTGGACGCGTGGCCGGTCTGTCTCGCGACCCAGGACGTCGACGAAATTGTCCGCATTGTCCAGTGCATCGCGCCAGTCTATGGCGGGATCAATCTCGAGGATATATCCGCGCCTCGTTGCTTTGAGATCGAACGCCGTCTTCGGGACCTGCTCGATATTCCGGTTTTCCACGATGACCAACACGGCACGGCCATTGTGGTGTGTGCCGCACTCTTCAATGCGCTGCGCGTCGTAGGCAAAGAGATGAAGGACGTGCGCGTCGTTGTGCTCGGGGTCGGCGCGGCCGGTCTCGCGATCAGTCGTCTCCTCGTCGCGCAGGGGGTCGGTGACATCATTGGCGTGAATCGAGCGGGCATTATTTCGCGCCACGATAAAACTCTCGATGTTGATCGTCAATGGTTTGCTGATCACTCGAACGCCGATCAGCGTGTCGGCGGTCTCGCCGAGGCGATGGTCGACGCCGACGTCTTCATTGGCGTGTCGGGATCGAATCTTGTCAACGAAGAGCACCTGAAAGTTATGGCACCCAAATCGATTGTCTTCGCGCTCGCGAATCCCGACCCCGAAATCGATCCCGTGATTGCGCGCCGCTACGCAGCGGTAGTGGCGACGGGACGAAGTGACGAACCCAATCAGATTAATAACGTCTTGGCGTTTCCGGGAATATTCCGTGGACTCTTGAACGTCGGCGCTAAGAAAGTCACCGAGGAGATCGAGATCGCCGCCGCACTCGCCATTGCCAACGTGGTGACGTCCGCGGAACTGTCGGCGGACTACATCGTGCCCACGGTATTTAATCCCGCCGTGGTGATCGCGGTCACGAACGCGGTTGAAGCAGTCGTCGCTCCGCCACCGCACTAAGCCCTAACTCCGCCTCCACTGCATCGCCGAGGGTCTCGGTACACTGCAGCGATGCTCGAACGTTGGACCAGGACGGTCGTCCGCTATCGGGTGCTCGTCCTCGTGTTGTGGAGCGCGGTGATAGTGGTCGGACTCGTGGCGGCGTCGAGCCTCTCGAGCCTCCTCTCCACGTCCCTCGCCGTACCGGGTACCGACTCGGCCAGGGCTAACACCATCCTCGCCACGCACTTTGGCGAGAACGTGGAGGGTACCTTCACGGTCGTCGTGGTATTCAATCGGGCACCGCTCGCGGGTCTTCACGTCGATGAGCAGCACATTGCGGCGGCGGTTGCGACGGTGCCCACCGCACGCGTCCTCGAGCAACGGGCGATCGGGGGAGTGCTGTACGTCGGTGTCGGTACCCGGCTCGATTTGCTTCACGCGACCGCCCAGACGCCACTGCTGCGACACGCTTTGGCGAGTGAAGGACTTTCCCGGGCCCTCGTGACCGGGCCGCCCGCACTTAACTTTGACCTCACGCCGGTGCTCGCGGGCGACCTCTATCGCGGCGAAATAATTGCTGTCGTCGTGGCGTCACTCCTGCTCATTCTCGTGCTCGGGTTGTGCTGGGCGGTGGCCGTGCCGTTCCTCGTGGCCGCGGCGACGACGAGTGGCGCAATCGCCATTGTCTATCTCCTCGCACATTATTTTTTAATGGTCCTCTATATCCCCAACGTGATCGAACTGGTGGCACTCGGGCTGGCGATCGACTACTCGCTGTTGATGGTCCATCGATTCCGCACCGAGAGCGCACTCGGCGCCGTGAGTATCGATGACGCGATCGTCGCGACGATGATGACGGCCGGGCGCACAATTCTTCTTTCGGGTACGACCGTCGCGATTGGACTCGTCACACTCGTGCTGGTGCCCGTTCCCTTCGTACGTTCGCTCGGAGCGGCGGGGCTCGTGGTGCCGATCGTCGCGCTGGTAGCCGTGCTCACCCTCCAACCGGCCTTGTTGTCGCTCCTCGGTCGACGTGGGGTCCAACCGGTGTTCATTGGCGGACTTTCGACGGGACGCGACGTGTTGACCGGTGCCTGGTCGCGCGTCGCTCGCGCGGTACTCGCTCGCCCGACGATATTCGTTTCTTCGTCGCTCGCCGCGCTCGCGCTCGTGGCCTCCTTCGCGCTGTGGTTGCAACTGACGCCCGGGTCGGTTGTGGCGGTGCCCTCGAATCTCGAGTCGGCCCGGGCCATCGACGTCGTGGGCAACCGGGTCGGGACCGCATTCATTACGCCCAATCAGATTGTGATCGACCTCGGTCACGCACACCTCGCCGGTACGACCGCCATGGTGAAGGCGAATCTCGCTCTTGCTACGTCGATGCTGCACGATCCCGAGATCTTTGCGACCGCAATCGATACGAAGGCGCCATTCGTTGATCCGACCGGACGCTACGAACAGATTCTCGTGATCGGCCGACACGAGTTCGGGGCCGAGCAGTCACAGCAACTGGCGACCGATCTGCGCACTACTTACTTGAAGAACTCGACGTTCCCCCGGGGCACCGCACTCTTGCTGGCGGGACCGGCGGCCCAGGGTGTCGATTTCCTCGGCACCGTCTACCGCTGGTTCCCCTGGATCGTGGCGCTCGCCCTCGTCATGGCGTTCCTCGTCCTCGTGCGCGCCTTTCGCTCTCTCGCCTTAGCGCTGATGGCCGTGCTGCTCGATCTCGTGTCGGTCGCCGCCGTCTACGGACTGCTCGTCGTGACGTTTCGCGACGGCGTGGGTTCGGCGCTTCTCGGTACCTACCGCGTGAGCCAAATTGAGGGCTGGGTACCCGTTGTTGTCTTTGCGATGCTCTTCGGACTCTCCATGGACTACGAGGTCTTCATCGTGTCGCGCATGCGCGAAGCGTGGGACCGTGGTCGAGACAACGACGGCGCGATTACCGACGGTCTCGCGCGCACCGGCGGCGTCGTGAGCGCGGCGGCGTTGATCCTTGTCGGGGCGCTCAGCGGACTGGTCGTTGGACACGTGGCGGGCCTACAAGAGCTCGGTGTTGGACTGGCGCTCGGGGTGGTGATTGACGCGACCATCGTTCGTGGACTGGTCGTGCCGGGCGTTATGGCGATGCTCGGGCGCTGGAACTGGTGGCTGCCCGACGTCGTCGCGCGGCTCGTGTACGCACAACCCTCGCCCCTCGAACGGCGAGGCGCGAGGGGCGAGGAAGGTTCTCAAGTTGTTACTTGACGAT
>JBBQGY010000039.1:0-11905 GCA_038323435.1 Acidimicrobiales bacterium | reverse complement strand
CGTACGTGCCGTGGGCGAATGATCCGGTACGCGGATCGATGATGTGATTGGCTACGTGGTCGCCGACCCGCCACGTGCGAGTGCCGGTCGACGACGTGGCGATGCCACCGTGTCGCAGCGAGATCCGAGGTTCGCCGCCGGTAATCGTGAGAGAGTCACTGACCCCAACCACCCACGGGCCTGTCGGTCCACTTCCGCGTACCGCAACGTCACCGCCGAGCTCCACGACGACGCCGCCTCGCGCGGCGAGATCGTCGGCCACGAGGTCCACGACGAGTGCTTTCGCGCTGGCGCCCAGGTCGAGCTGACATCCTGGTTCGATCGTGACCGTGTGGTTCTCGCGATCGAGGTCAATTGCATTCAATCCAAGCGGCAGTACCGGCGACAACGCCACCAGATCGGTGCGGCGAGCCACTTCGTCGAAGTCGCGGTCGTAACCGAGCGCGAGCAACGCTGGCAAGACCGTGGGATCGCAGAGGCCGTCCGTAGCTCGTCCGGCACGAAGTGACGCCTCGATCGCCAGTTCGAGAGTTTCGCTTATCGCGACGGTCGTGCCGGGCCGTTGGTTGAGTGTGGAAATCTCTGAGTCACTGCGAAACCGATTACACGAGTGGTCAAAAGCGTCAAGCCAAAACCACAGCCGCTCGTTCGCGTACGCGTCGTCGTCATGTTCGCTTACCAGCGTGCCGCTAAGACCCCACACGTGAAAGTTCATCGACGCTTCAATGACAGGTTGTTGTGCCAGAAGGCGTGGTGGTGCAGACCGTCGTTCTGGTAACGGGCACCGTCGCCGGCGGCGTATAGGAACCCGTCGTCGTCGGCGGCTGTGGTGTGGTGGTGGCGGAGTCGTCCGATTGAGGGGTTGTCGTCGTTGAAGGAACCGTCGCCACCGTGGTGGGCGTGGTCGAGGTCGGTTTGGCCGCACTCGCGGCGTAGCCCACTAAGGCAGCGGACACGACGCCCGCGCCCAAGAAGATTGCCTGGGTCAGTCGTCGAACTCTCGCGAACCGGTGATCACGTTGTTGGGGCGTACGGCCAATGGGGGGCATGGGAATTCCTTTCTCTTCAATGTTCGCACCGTTGCGTAAGGACTCATCGGAGAATTCGTAAGAAAATGAAAAAAAAGGACTAAATACCTCTACGAATTATTGCGAAGGGGCGATTGGTAACACGATTGTAAAACGGGCGCCTCCGAGATCGGGATCGCGGTCGACGCTCACCGTGCCTTGCAGCTCCGCGACGACTTGGGCGACGATCGAAAGACCGAGCCCCGATCCGGGCAGTCCCCGAGCCGACGGGGATCGCCAGAAGCGGTCGAAGAGGAACGGCATGTCATCGCCGTCGATACCGCGTCCGCTGTCACTCACGGTGATGGTGCCATTGGCGGAGTTGACAATGATTCGTCCGCCCGATGGAGTGAACTTCACCGCATTCGTGAGCAGATTCGACGTGGCCCGCACGAGTCGGTCCCGTCGACCGAGCACGGTAGAGGGCTCGACGTGGGCGTCAATGGTGATGTCCTTAATGCGGGCGTACGTGCGGGCGGTGTCCACGCACTCGTCCACGCACTCGTCGAGGCGCAGCGACTCAATCGCCCCCTCGCTACGTTCGCCGCGCGCAAGTTCACCGAGGTCGGTGACGAGTGCGGCCAGTTCGTCGACTTGGGTGACCATGTCATTGGTGAGTTGGCGAAGATCGTCGGGGTTGAGTTCGCGCGCCCGCGAGAGGACTTGGGCGTTAGTTCGTAGCGAAGTGAGCGGGGTGCGCAGTTCGTGACTGGCGTCGACGACGAGTTGACGTTGCAGGGTCTGGCTGGCTTCGACGTTACTGAGTAGGCGGTTAAAGACTCGACGCAGTCGACCCAATTCGTCGATGTCGCCTTCGACGACGCGATAGGCCATGTCGTTGGTGTTGGCGACCGTCTCGATTTCGTTCGTGACGTCTTCGAGGGGGCGAAGGGCCGCGCGCGCGAGGAGGAGTCCAAGACTCAGAGCGAGCAATAGTCCGCCGGCGGCGACGAACAGCAGCGTGCGAATCAAGTTGCGAAGTTCCGTAATTTGACCGTTAATCTCGACGATGTACAACTGCGCGCTGGTGGTGGTCGTGGTGCAGGCGCCGGACTGACAGCTCACAATGGAGCCCTCAGGTAGTCCGACGACCAGTTCACGGTAGGTGCCGCCACCAAACTCGACGGTGCGCAGCAGTTGGGAGACCTTTCCCTTGGCGACGTTTCGAATAGCGGCATCAATTGGCACTTTGGACCTCGGGTAAGTCGAACCCGATGGCAATACCAGTTCACAGTACGAACCACAGAAGCGGGTTTCGTCGCCGGCGGGCGACTTTGATGAGTGTGCGACGACGCTCAGCGACACGTCAACGGAGTGTAGGAGTGCCGAACGAGTAGTGATGTAGGAGGCCAGACACGCGAGCATCACTGCAATAGCGGCGGCAGCGACCGTCGCAGTGATAACTCGCGAACGGAAGGTCACGACGTGCGAAGGGCGTAGCCCACTCCACGCACCGTCTGGATGAGTCGCGGCTCACCGCTCTCTTCGAGTTTGCGTCGCAGGTAGCCAATGTAAACGGCGAGCGAGTTGGTACCCGAGTCAAAGTTGTAGCCCCAGACCAGATCGAGAATCTGATCGCGAGTGAGTACCTGACGGGGATGTTGGAGAAACAACTCCAGCAGGTCGAATTCGATCTTGGTCAGGGCGACGCCGCGAGTGCCGCGATGCACTTCACGAGTTTGGGGATTGAGCGTCAGGTCTTCGAATCGAAGTACCGCGCCGTCACCGTCGCCCACGTTGTGGCGACGAAGGAGGGCGCGCAGTCGGGCGAGCAGTTCGGCCAAGTCGAACGGCTTGACCAGGTAATCGTCGGCGCCCACGTCGAGTCCCGCGACGCGGTCATTGACGGCGTCGCGGGCGGTGAGCATCAAGATTGGCGTGGTATCGCCCGAACGGCGGATGCGTCGGCATATTTCGAGTCCGTCAATGTCGGGCAGTTGCAGATCCAGCACGATGGCGTCGGGGGCGCGCAGCTGGATTGACTTTAGTGCCGAGTTGCCATCTTCGAAAAGATCGACGTCGTAGTTCTCCATGCGCAGGGCGCGGCCGAGGGCCGTACGAATGGCGGCATCGTCATCCACGATGGCAATGTAGGAAGTGGGCGATGGGGCGGTAGTCACGGTGCGGCTTTCATCTCGAGGTACGTCAGGCTCTAGTGTTGCTGGTTGGTATTAAGCATCTCACCTGATTCGCTAAGAATCTCGGAAGATTGCCAAAGTATCGGCGATGGCGGGTAGTTCAATTGGCAGAACGACGGACTTTGAATCCGTAGGTTGGAGGTTCGAGCCCTCCCCCGCCAGCCAAGCATTCAGACGCAAAAGCGGTTAAGGAGGGCGGCGAGTTCGATCGGTTGATCGCCCTGGACTGAATGGCCGGCCTCCTCGACGTGCACCACGGCCCCGTAGGGGAGGCGAACGAGGAACTCGTTCTCATCGGCGTCATCAACCACCGAACCGTGGGCCATCGCTCGAATCAGCGTGACCGGCATGGTCAGTTCAGACAGTGAGGTCCAGAGATCACCGACGTTCGGTGCCGTCACGTCGGACTTGGGATGCTGCTGGTGGCGCCACACCCACGAGCCGTCAGCGCGCTGGACTGCGTTGTGCAGTATTCCGCGTCGAAGCGACGACTTGGAGCGAGTGGGATTGTACTGCACCGTCCGATCGAGAAGCGAGTCGAAATCGTCGAACGAGACGGGACCATTTACGAAATCGGTAATGTGGCGCGCCTTGTCGGCGTTGACGCCCGGCGTGACGTCGATCAGCACCAGCGAACTGACGAGATCGGGGCGATCGTGAGCGACCACCAGCGCCGTGAGACCGCCGAGGGACATACCCACGAGGGGCGTCGGCTTCGCAACGAGTTGTTCGAGTGCGTGAATCACGTCGCTCGCATGACTGGCCACCGCCGATCCCCCGTACGGAGACCCGTCGGAGTGGCCGTGGCCCGGAAGATCAATCGCAATGAGCGGACGTTGCATCGCGAGCGCGACCGTGTCAAACGTGTGGGCGTTCTGTCCGCCACCGTGCAGCAGCACGAGTTCGGGCGGACCGTCGCCCCACCGTAGTGCGCTGACTTGTCGCAACCCGTCGACCGCGACGAACAAACGACGAACCGTTGGAATCGGCACGTCGAGATTCCATTCGCTCAAATTCTCATGAAAGTACGAGAACTCTTCGTAGGGAATTAGCGCCACGGTTGGCATCGTAATTGATCGATGATAAAGATGGAGAGGTGAGTCGCTCTACTGTTGTCGTCATTCTCGCCGCGGGCGAAGGCACCCGAATGAAGTCGACGCGTCCGAAACCATTGCACCACCTCTGCGGACGGCCCATGGTCCTCTACGTACTCGACGCCGCGATTCAAGACGACGTGCGCGCCACGGTCGTCGTGGTTGGTCGTGCCGCCACGTGGATTGAGAAGTCACTCACTGAACGCGCGCGCGCCGACGTCCATCTGACCTTCGTTGAACAGCGCGAGCAACTCGGCACCGGCCATGCGGTGTCGGTGGCGATGCCGACCGTCGACGACGAACTGGCCGACAGCGACGGCGACGTCGTGATTCTGCCCGGCGATACGCCACTGTTGCGACCGGGCACCGTCGCGCAACTACTTCGCTCGCACCGCGACAGTGACGCCGCGCTCACGGTCCTTACCGCGATTGTCGATGATCCCTCCGGCTATGGCCGGATCGTGCGCGCAAAGAACGGTGACGTGGCGCGCATTGTCGAAGAGCGTGACGCCTCGCTCGACGAACGCGCCATCAATGAGATCAACACGTCGATCATGGTCGTACGGGCCAGTCTCTTGGGACCGGCGCTTCGCCGAGTGGGTCGACAGAACGCACAACACGAGTACTACCTCACCGACCTCGTGGGTGTACTGCACGAGGCCGGTCACGCCACGCGCTCAGTACTGCTCGACGACTCCAAGGAGGCGGCCGGAGTGAACGACCTGCTGCAGTTAGCGCGGGCCGAATCGGTAATGCGTGGTCGCATCAATGAGAAGTGGATGCAGCGGGGCGTAACGTTGTGGAGTCCGGACAATACCTACATTGACGCCGACGTCGAGTTGGCGGCCGAGGTGTCGCTGCTGCCGGGCACGGTCCTCAAGGGTCGATGCGTGGTCGAAAGTGGGGCCCGCATTGGACCCAACGCGGTACTGATTGACGTGTTCGTGGGCGAGAACGCTCAGGTTGCCACGGTCGAAGCAACGAGCGCCCGCATTGGATCCGAGGCACGTGTCGCGTCGTTTGTCGTGCTCGCGCCCGGCGCTGAAATCGCTTCAGGCGAAGTGGTCACGCCTTTCCACTACCGGAGCCATTAGTCACCCTGCGTACAACAGGTACGCTGGCGCCGTGGAGACACTCGCAAAGCGCCGACTCGTCATTGTCTCGGGTCGCTGTCACCCCACTCTCGCGATGGATATCGCCGACAAGCTCGGAGTCAGCCTTACCGAGGCCAACGTGCGCGAATTCGCCAACGGCGAGATCCATTGCCGCTTTGACGAATCAATTCGTGGTGCGCACGTCTTTATTATCCAGACCCACTCGTCGCCGGTGAACGACGCGGTGATGGAGCAGCTCATCATGATCGACGCCGCGAAGCGAGCGTCGGCCAAGAGTATTACTGCGGTAATTCCCAACTACGGCTACGCGCGCCAGGACCGCAAGTCCGCCGGGCGCGAGCCAATCACCGCCAAGTTGATCGCCGACATGCTCCAGACCGCCGGCGCGAGCCGCGTGCTATCGGTGGACTTCCACTCGGGCCAAATTCAAGGATTCTTCGACATTCCCGTTGACCACCTCGTCGCCGCACCGGTGCTCGAGGAGTACCTCAAGGCGAACGTGAAGGACACGCACCGACTCGTCGTCGTAGCGCCCGACGCCGGACGCGTAAAGGTCGCCGAACGCTACGCGCAACACCTCGGGTGCGACTTGGCGTTGGTGCACAAGACGCGGCCCCCTCGATCGGCCAACGTCGCCGATGCTCGCCACATTGTCGGTGACGTTGAGGGTCGTCACTGCGTGCTGATTGATGACATGATCGACACCGCCGGGACTATCGTCGCGGCGTGTGACCTACTGAAGGCCCACGGCGCTGAAGAGATTTGGGTCATGGCCACCCACGCGGTCTTTTCGCCGCCCGCCGTTGACCGTCTATTCAACGCTCCGGTCAGTCGGGTCATCGTGACCGACACCCTGCCCCTCGGCCCAGAACGGCGATTCGAAAAGCTCGAAATCCTGTCAGTGGCCACGATCATTGCGAACGCCATTTCCGCAATTTTTGAGGACTCTTCGGTCTCGGACATCTTCGGCGGTGAGAACCTCCTGTAGTGCCAAGGAGCGGCCCAGCCGTGGGCGGCTAGACTTTTTCTCCGGTGCGCTGCCCCTGGGCGGCCCCAGCCATTCATTAGAGGAGTTTTCATGTCACACGCCACTTTGAACGCGTCGACCAGCCGCGACAAGGGTTCACGCAACGCGAGGCGCCTTCGTCTTTCGGGCTCGATTCCTGCGGTCGTCTACGGCATTGGCGTCGAACCGCTGCCGATTGCCGTTGACGCGAAGTCGTTTCGCACGGCCGTGTCGGGCGAGCAGGGCCTCAACTCATTGATCGACCTCGACGCCGATGGTCAGAAGTTCATCGTGATGGCCCGTGAGATCCAACGACACCCAGTTCGCGGCACGGTGGCGCACATTGACTTCCACATTGTCGACCCCGATCAGCCCGTCGTCGTAGAGGTGCCGGTTCACATCATTGGTGACGCCGTGGAAGTTCGTCACGCCGACTGGGAAGTTGACCAGCAGTTGTTCAGCATCGAAATCCTTTCTCGTCCGAGCGACATCCCCACGCACCTCGAAGTCGACATCACTGATCTCAAGGTCGGTGGCACGATTCGCGTGGAGGACGTCACGTTGCCCAAGGGTGTCCAGCCGGCCGGTGACGCCACCGTCTCAGTTGTTACCTCGCGCCCCGGTCGCACCGCACCCAAGGTCGCGGCTGCGCCCGAAGTCGGCGTCTAGTCCGTCGTGGCGCTTCGGCGCTTTCGCGACACCGAACGACGGGGGAGTGCGAGCACGCTCGTCATCGTTGGATTGTCCAATCCCGGATCTGACTACGAAGGATCACGCCATAACGTGGGCGGAGACGCCGTCCGACTGCTCTGTGTACGACGGGGCGCGCGACTCACACTCGAGAGTCGTCAGCGCGCGCTGACCGCCACCATAACCACCGCGCGCGGTCCCGTGACCCTGGCGGTGCCCACGACCTTCATGAACGAATCAGGTGCGGCGGTCAAGCCGCTGTTGCGTCGAACGTCTCTCACCGACCTGAGCCGTCTCGTTGTGGCCCACGATGAACTCGACCTCGAGCCGGGACGTTTGCAGTTCAAATTCGGCGGAGGCCTCGCCGGTCACAATGGGCTTCGGTCGATCTCGTCGGCTCTCGATACGCAGGACTTTTCTCGGCTCCGTATTGGTATTGGCAAACCACCCACGAAGGAGCAGGGTGCCGACTACGTCTTGCAGCGTCCGACCGGTGCACGAAAACTGGCCCTCGCTGAGTCCGTCGAAGCGGCCGCCGCCGCTTTAGAAATCCTCCTGGACGACGACTTCGATCAGGTCCAGCAACGGGTGAACGGTGCCCGTGACTGATTCAATTGGTCTGCGACGGGTTCTCGAGCTCGTCGGCCCGACGATTCGCGCCGCGAACGCCACGGGTTCATTTATTCCAAGTAGCTTCGCGACACCACTCGCCGTCGCGGCCTACGCCATCGAGTCGCCCTTCGTCGTTGCGATCACGGCCACTTCCACCGAGGCCGAACAGCTGCGTGATGCGCTGGCGGCACTGTTGGGTGAGCGTGACGAAGTCGCCCTGTGGCCTGCGTGGGACACCCATCCGCTCGAGCGGGTCAGTCCCGACGAGCAGGCAATGGCGGTGCGCGCCCTGCTTCGCTGGCGACTGGCGAACGCCACGGGCCCGCGGGTGCTCGTTGCTTCGGCGAGGTCGATCGCCCAACTACTGCCGCCCGAAGCCCCAACGGCGCCCATCACCGTGCACCGCGGCGGCGAACTCGACCGTGACGCGTTCATCGCGCAGCTCGCCTCGTTTGGCTACCACCGTGAGAGTCTGGTCGAACACCGCGCCGAATTCGCCGTGCGCGGTGGCATCGTGGACGTCTGGCCGGCCCAGGGCAATGAGCCCATTCGCCTGGACTTCTTCGGCGACGAGGTAGAGCGGCTCACTTCGTTCGATATTGCAAATCAGCGATCGCTGCGCGACCTCGACGACTCGGTTATTGCGCCGGCACGAGAGTGGATGCCGAGTACGTCGACACGTCAGCGAGCCGAGTCGCTCGTGGGCGAAATGCCGTGGGGTCGCGCCGTGTTCGATCGTCTCGCCACGGGGCAACTTTTTGACGGAATGGAGGGCTGGATGGGGCTCTTCCTCGAGAGTCCCCAGGTCCTGCTCGATGAAATTGACGGCGCCACCGTCGTCGTCGTGGAACCGGAGCGAGTGCAGCACCGACTGAGCGATTTGCTGGATGAAGAGCTGGAGTTGACGAACGCGGTCGCTGCGACGTGGCAGGCGACTTCACACGTACCTCTCCTGCACGCGGACTGGACCCAGGTCCTCGACCAACGAATCGACGTGACGCTAGAGGGTTCCGCGTCGGGATCGCACGATGGCGTGCAACTCACTTCGCCACCGGTCGTCCAGGGTGACGCCGCGCGCATCGCGAACCACGTGCGCCAGTGGTCGCCGTCGCGTCGCGGGGTCGTCTTAACGTCCAACGGGGCCGCTGTCGAGCGAATGGCCGACCTGTTGCGGGCCGAGGGACTCGACGTCACGACCGATCCCGCCGGCATTCTCGATCATCGAATTACCGTGCTCGAGAGTTCCCTTCCTTCGGGATTTAATCTCGACGAGCCCCCGATCGTGGTGTGGAGCGAGAGCGACCTCACTGGTCGGCGAAGTGTGCACCGTGCCGCGCGCACGCGCACGCGCAACGTCGACGGATTCTTCGATGATCTGGCGGTCGGCAGTTACGTCGTTCACCGCCAACACGGCGTCGCGCGATTCTCAGGAACCACGACGCGCGCGATCAACGGTACGACGCGCGATTATCTCGTTCTCGAGTTCAAGGACGGCCGCAGCTACTGGCCCACCGAACAGATCGACGTACTGACCCCCTATACGGGAGGCGACGGCCCGAAACTGTCGCGCATGGGTGGCGCCGAATGGCAAAAGACGCGCGCGAAGGCCCGGGCGGCCGCGTTTCTCGTGGCCCAAGAACTCGTTGATCTCTATCGGCAACGCAACGTCGCGATCGGCCACGCATTCAGTCCTGACAGCACCTGGCAACATGAGATGGAGGACCTCTTTCCCTTCACCTTGACGCCGGATCAGGCCCAAGCCATTGCCGACGTGAAGGCCGACATGGAGTTGCCCCGGCCCATGGACCGATTGATCTGTGCCGACGTGGGCTTTGGCAAAACCGAGGTGGCGATTCGCGCGGCCTTCAAGGCCGTCCAGGACAACAAGCAGGTGGCGATTCTCGCGCCCACGACGTTGCTCGCGAGTCAACATTTCGCCACGATCACCGACCGCTTCGCGGGATTTCCGGTACGCGTCGCGCTCCTCAGTCGATTCGTCGACGACGTCGAGGCCAAGGCAACTCTCGAGGGATTGAAAGAGGGCACGGTTGACGTGGTGATCGGCACGCACCGACTGTTGTCCGCGAACGTGGCGTTCAAAGACCTCGGGCTGTTGATCGTTGACGAAGAGCAACGTTTTGGCGTGAGCCACAAAGAGGCCATCAAGTCCCGATCGATTGGCGTCGACGTATTGACCCTGAGCGCGAGCCCTATTCCACGCACGCTCGAAATGGCGTTCGTGGGTATCCGCGACCTCTCAATGATCACGACGCCGCCGGCCGATCGACGACCCATCCTCACCCACGTGGGTGAGTACAGCGAACCGGCCGTCGTCGAAGCGGTCCGGCGCGAACTACTGCGCGAGGGCCAGGTGTTCTTCGTGCATAATCGCGTCTCCGATATTGATCAAGTGGCGAAGCGAATTGGCCAGCTCGTGCCCGACGCGCGTATCGCGGTCGCACACGGGCAAATGGACGAAGGCACCCTCGAGCGAGTGATGATCGATTTCTGGGAACGACGGTTCGACCTGCTCGTGTGCACGACGATCGTCGAATCGGGGATTGACCTTCCGTCGGTGAACACGTTGATTGTTGACCGCGCCGAACGGTTGGGACTCGGCCAGCTGCACCAACTCCGTGGTCGGGTCGGTCGCAGCGGACAGCGCGCCTACGCGTACCTCTTTCACCCCGCTGATCAGGTCCTTAGTGAAACGGCGTTCGAGCGCCTGCGCACCATTGGTGACAACACCGCGCTGGGAAGCGGTTTCAAGATCGCCATGCGCGACCTTGAGATTCGAGGCGCCGGTAATCTTCTAGGCCACGACCAGTCCGGTCCGGTCGCGGCCGTTGGCTACGACCTTTACGTACAGCTCGTCGCCGAGGCCGTTGCCGACGCGAAAGGGTTCGTGGTCCCCGACGTCGTCACGGTCAACCTCGACGTGCCCGGCGAGGCCCATCTGCCCAAGGACTACGTGCAGGCCGACGACGCGCGACTCGAGGCCTATCGTCGCCTCGCGGGCGTGACGACAATGGAAGAGCTCGACGACTTGCGCGACGAATGGATTGACCGTTACGGACCGCTACCTCGCGCCGCCCAGGGCCTCCTCGAATTGAGTGAACTCCGACTCGCCTGTCTCGACAGTGGCCTGCGTTCGGTTGTCGTGATGCCCGCACGAGTTGGAATTCGTTCCAAGCCCGTCGTCAAAATGGGACCGCTCGACCTCTCACTCAGCCAACAGATGCGACTGCGGCGCAAGTACGGATCGCGAACCTACGACGAGGATGCGAAGGAACTTCGACTCGAGGTCGCCGCCGATGAAGCGACGCCTGGCGCGCTGCTCGCGCTGTTGCACGACCTGGTGGCGGTTGAGGTAAGGGTCGATTCCTAATTAACTAGCATGGCTGCGTGCGTCGAATTGTTGCCCTGGTCGTTATTGCGTTTCTCGGAGCCACGCTGTATGGACTGAGTAATGCGTCCTCGGGCATCAGCGTGAATGGCACCACGGTGTCCAACGCCACGTTTCGCAGCGAACTCGCCGCCATTTCGTCGAATATCAATCTGCAGTGCTACATCACCGCGCTCAATCCGGTCAACTACGGGGCTGGCGCGGGGGGTGCGTCGATCGCGGCGACGGGTGCCGCTGCGTGGGCCAATCTTCGTGTCGAAGGTGTCGCGATCGATCAATTCGCCACGAGCCACCTCGGATATCACGCCACGGCGGCGTCGTTGGCGTCCGCCACGACGTCGCTCGAAAGTGAAATGAGCCAAGCGGCCGCCAGTCACCGATTCACGTGTGCCGGTTCGCCCGCTCAAGCTCTCGCATCGATGCCCGCCGAAATGCGTCATTCACAGATCGAAGCACAGGACGCGTCGCTCTATTTGATTAGTAAATTGAACTCGACGATCCCCATCACGTCGGCGTCACTCCACGCCTACTACGTCGGACACCTCGCGTCGTACGACACCGTGTGCGTGAGCATCGCGCTCGTACGGACCACTTCCGTGAGCGCGTTCCTCGCCGACCAGAACGCCGGGGCGTCGGTCGCGGCGCTCGCGAAGAAATACTCCACTGATCCGTCGGGTTCGAATGGTGGCACGTACGGTTGTTTCTCACCGGCCAACAGTTCCTACAGCTCCGTGCGCGCCGACACGATCGCGACCGCACTAAAGAAGTTCCCGACGA
>JBBQGY010000038.1:0-12113 GCA_038323435.1 Acidimicrobiales bacterium | reverse complement strand
TACCATCCTCGAGCATGGACTCGACGGCGTCCTCGCGGTGCACTCGATTTCCAAACGATCGAATCTGGCGGGCGTGCGCGCCGGCTTTTACGCCGGCGACCGTGATGTCGTGGCGTATCTTCGCTCGGTTCGCCAGCACGCGGGCTTCATGGTGCCCGGTCCCGTGCAGTCCGCGGTGGCGCTCGCCTACCGCGACGACGAGCACGTGAACGTGCAGCGATCGGTCTACCGCAGTCGTCTGGAGCTCCTCGCCGACGCCCTGCGCTACTTCGGCGTCGATGCGCCAATGCCCGAGGGAGCGTTCTATCTCTGGTGCCACAAGGAGGGACTCGACGGTTGGGCATTGGCGACGTTGATCGCCGAGACCTCGGGAATGATCGTGAGTCCCGGTGATCTCTACGGTGACGCCGGCGCCGCATTCGTCCGCATTGCCGTGGTGCAACCCGACGAACGACTCGCACTGGCCGCGTCACGCCTTTTGGGCGACTGAGACTCAACGGTACGATTGCTCCATGAGTGATCTTGAAACACGTATCGGACGGTGGTTCGATCAAATCGAGGACATTACGCCCGACAGTAGTGAAGCCCGTCGTGATGTGGAACTGGTCATTACGAAACTCGACGACGGACAACTTCGAGTCGCCGAGATCGCGCCGAGCGGCGAGATCGTGGTCCACGAATGGGTGCGCCAGGCCATCCTGCTGCTCTTTCGGGTGCGCGGTATGGAGCGCGTAGAAGTCGGCCCCTTCGAATACGTGGACAAATTGGATCTGAAGCACGACTACGAACGACGCGGCGTGCGCGTCGTGCCGGGGGCGTCGTCGCGCCGGGGGAGTTTTCTCAGTCCCGGCGTCATACTGATGCCTAGTTACGTCAATATCGGAGCGTGGGTGGGACCGGGCACGATGGTCGATACGTGGGCCACGGTGGGCAGTTGCGCCCAGATCGGTGCCAACGTTCATCTCGCGGGCGGAGTGGGAATTGGCGGCGTGCTGGAGCCGGCGAACGCCGTGCCGGTCGTGATCGAAGACGACGCGTTCATTGGTAGTCGATGCATGATTGTCGAAGGTGCGCGGGTCGGTCGCGGATCGATCGTGGGCGCCGGCACGATTCTCAATCCGTCAATTCCCGTCATTGACGCAGCGACCGGTGAAGAGGTGTCGCGGGGCTACGTGCCCGATTACTGCGTGGCCGTGTCGGCCAGTCGTCGTCGCGAGTACCCCGGTGGTGAGTTCTTCTTACCGTGCGTACTGATTATTAAGCGCATGGAAGAGCGCGAGCGTCACAACAAAGTCGCGCTCAACGCCATTCTTCGCGACCACGGAGTGTCGACGTGAGCCGCCTGGACGACGCCCTGGCGCTGGTGTGCGTCGATTCGGTGAGTAGAAATGAGTCGACTCTGGCGGCGATTATTGCGACGAAGTTGAAGACGAATTCGGCACTCGACGTGGAGCGTATTGGTGACAACGTCGTGGCGCGCACGACGGGCCATCACGCGACGCGACTCCTGATCGCTGGTCACCTCGATACGGTGCCGGGTGCGGTGGAGGAGGCGGCGATTGTGGGCGATGAACTTCGCGGGCTCGGCGCCTGTGACATGAAGGGATCGCTGTCGGTGATGCTCGAACTTGCTCTCGATCCCACTCCACGGTCAGTGGAAGTGACGTGGGTGTTCTACGCGCGCGAAGAGATTGCGCGAAGTGAGTCGGGACTATTGGAGATCGCTGAACTGCGACCGGGACTTCTCGACTGTGACGCGGCGGTCGTCGCGGAGCCGACCGGTGGGGTCGTCGAAGCCGGTTGCCAGGGGACGCTACGGGTATTAGTGAAGCTCGCGGGCATTCGTGCGCACACCGCGCGCCCGTTCGTCGGACGTAACGCGATCCATCGCATCGGCGCGCTAATTGACCGCGTCGCCGCCTACGAACCTCGCACGGCGACCGTTGACGGCATTGAGTACGTGGAACAGTTGCAAGTCGTTGAGGTTGAAGGGGGCGTTGCGCCAAATGTTGTCCCGGACGCGGCGAGTTGTACGCTCAACCACCGCTTCGCGCCCGATCGGACGAAGGATGAAGCGATGACGTCGCTCACCGAGTATCTCGGTGACTGCATTGAAAGTGGCGACTCCGTGACCCTCGTTGATTGGGCGCCAGCCGCGCCGCCCGCGCTCGCGAACGAGCGTCTCGCGTCTCTCGTTGCGTTGACCGGTGCCCCAGCTCGAGGCAAGGTTGGCTGGACGGACGTCGCGACGTTTTCGGCAATCGGTGTGCCGGCGACCAATTTCGGTGCCGGCGATCCGCTGCTGGCCCATCGGAGCGATGAGTTTGTCACGTTGGGTCAGCTCGACGGTTTCGCCAACGAATTGCGCGAATGGATTCGCTGACGTGCGAAGTACCCGATATTCGCTAAGAAGTTAAACCTTTAGTAGCTGCGAAGTACCGAAATAACCCGACCGAAAATAAAAACTTCTCGCGAGTCAAACTCCATTGGCTCCATTGACGAATTCTCGGGTTTGAGAACAATCCGAGAGCCTTGCGGAAAGAAGCGCTTCACGGTCGCCTCATCGCCGGGGATGCCGGCTACCACAATTTCACCGGTGTTCGCAGTTTTCTGTCGTTCGACGACCACGAAGTCACCGGGCAAAATACCCGCCTCGATCATTGACTCACCGCGAATCTGCAGGACGAAACTGTCGCCTCGCCCGGCAAACTGTTCGGGCACGGACATCAGTTCGTGGGCCACTTCATGGGCGAGCACGCCAGTACCGGCAGCTACGTCACCTACGAAGGGAATGTGACGAATTCGCTGTTCGGGGGCGGGATTATCGACGTCAAGGCGAACCGTCAACGTGCGCGGCTGTTGCGGATTCTTTTCAATGTACCCGGCGTGTTTGAGGACGTCAATGTGATTAGCGACCGTCGCAGGGGACTTCAAACCTACGTGATCACCGATCTCACGAATGGTCGGTGGAAAGTTGCGCTCACGCTGGCAGGTGATAATGAATTCAAGGATCTGGCGCCTCATGGGGGTCAACACTTCAGCCATCTTGTTCCTTTCGTCTACGAACAGTTGTTCGTAGATTAGTGCAATAGTCCCGCAAAATCAAACACCTGTTCGTAGTGTGATTCCAGCAATACAAGGAAATATGTCCTAAGGGTGCCATAAATCTTTTGGATCCGTACTGCTACTGTTTCGCAATGGCCAAAGAGGCCATAACGACTCCCAGAATTCTCATAATCGTCATCTCGGTGACAGATGGAAATTCGCGGTGGGGAAGTGAATCAACACAGTTGAGGAGTGCGAAGTGAATCTTCGTTTAAACAAGACGGTGGCTGCGGTGGCTTCGAGTGCCCTGCTGTTGATGGCGGTACCGGCAGTCGGTATTGCGTCTTCAGCTACGGCCGCGACGAAGGTCATGCACAAGCCGACCTACATCATTGGTTATGAAGGACCCCTTTCGGGTGGTAACCAGCAGCTTGGTTTGAACATGGTGTTTGCCGTGCAGTTGGCGATCAACCAGGCAAACGCCTCAGGCAAACTGAAGTTCAAGTTGAAGCTGGCTTCGTACGACGACCAGGGTGACCCGACGATTTCGCCAACGCAGGCTCAGGCCGCTGTACACAAGAGTGGCCTCATGGCCATTGTTGGACCAGCGTTCTCTGGCGCCACTGCCGCTGCGGAGCCTTTCTATAGTGCCGCGCGCATCGCGACGGTGAGCCCCTCGGCAACACGCATTTCGCTCGCATCGAACGGATGGCACAACTTCTTCCGCGTAGTGGCAGACGATGGTGTGCAGGGTCCTGCGGACGCTGACTACTTGGTCAAGACCAAGGGCTTCAAGTCGGTCTACGTCGTCAATGACGGCACGTCGTACGGTGCGGGTCTCGCAACAGCTGTTGCCGGCCAGGCGACTGCCGACGGTGCGACCGTAGTTGCCGCAACAGTTCCTGGTACTTCACAGTGTCAGAACGGTACCGCGTCGGCTACTCAGTACTCGGCGGCTGCGACCCAGGCTGTGGCCAGCAAGGCGACCGCGCTGTTCTACGGTGGTTACTACTGTGACCTCGGCCTGTTCCTCGGCGCGCTTCATTCAGCCGGATTCTCCGGCGCCGTGATGTCGGGTGATGGAGCACTGTCACCGGCACTTATTCAGGGCACCACGCCAGCATCAGCTGCCGAAGGTGTGCTGTTGACCTGCGCATGCGCCACGTCGACGAACACGAAGTTCAACAAGGCCTACCAGGGTTTGTCACACTTCAGTGCCGCCAACGCAACGTACGCTCCGGAGTCATTCGATGCCGCGAACGCGATCATCAACGCAATGAAGTCACTGAAGCGAGTCACTCGCAGTGGCATCGTGTCGGCATTGCACAAGCTCAGCTACAAGGGAATGACCAAGATTGTCAAGTTCCAGACCAATGGCAACATTGCCGGATCAGCAATTTTCGTCCACAAAGTTACCAACGGTACGATCAAACAGCTCGGCCTTGAATAACTAGTAGTTGCATTAATTTGCGGAAGCCGGGGGTTTTTACCCCCGGCTTTCTGCTTTTCGCTACACTTTGCATTCATCAATAAGGGGAACTCTTGGGCGCCTTCGGACACTATTTAGCGGCGCACTTTGACACGCTACGCGTGGAGTTCTGGAGTTTGTTCATTGGCGGGCTGGCCAACGGTTTTCTCTACGGCATGGTGGCTGTCGGCTACACCCTGGTCTACGGAGTTCTTCGACTGATCAACTTCGCACACTCCGAGATTTTTATGTCGGGCGGCTTCGCGAGTTACTTCGTGATGAAGGCAATGATCGGTACGTCGGTGCCCAACGGCGCCGCCACGGTTGGTCTCATTGTGGTGGGGATACTGGTCGGGGGAACGGTAGGCGCAGTAATTGCCACACTTCTCGAGCGTGTGGCGTACCGGCCGCTGCGACGACGAAACGCGCCGAAACTCGCCTATCTGATCAGCGCGATTGGCGCCTCGTATTTTCTGTTCAATATGGCGGGTAAGGAGTTCGGTCGCTACTCAATCTCCATGCCGCAGCCCTACATCAATCACACCGTCTTTTCGATCTTTGGTGCGGGCGTGCAGTTGTATTACATAGTAATTTTTGTTGCCGGATTGATCATGTTGTTGAGTCTCGACCGGTTGGTCGCCACCACCCGATTGGGTCGGAGTATTCGCGCGGTGGCCCAAGATGCTGAAACGGCGTCGCTCATGGGCGTCAACATTGACCGGACGATCGCGCTGACCTTCATCGTGGGTGGCGCCTTGGGCGGTGCCGCCGGGTACCTCTTCGGACTCGGGACCGGCGTCGTGTACACCATGGGCTTTGTGCCAGCACTCAAGGCCTTCACCGCGGCGGTGCTCGGCGGAATAGGTAATTTGCGCGGCGCAATGATTGGCGGACTCTTGCTCGGCATCGCCGAAAGTCTCTCCGTGGTCTTCGTGCAGGCGGCGTACATCGACGTGGTGGCCTTTGGAATCTTGGTTGCAGTGCTTCTCTTTCGTCCGACGGGCATCCTCGGCGAGCGACTGGGTAGGGCCGCATGATCAAGAGTTTCTTCACTCAGTCACTGGTGCGTCGGTTTTTCAGTTCGATCGCCGCGATGGCAATTCTCGCTCTGATGACCGGCCCCCCCGGCAGTACGCTGACGCCCACGGCCGGCCTTACGGGATCCTTTACTGAGCCCGCGTCGTTCTTCGGACTATTTAAGACCGTCCGATGGGTACCGTTCTTATTCATTGCCATCGTTATGTGGGTCATATGGACGGTGTGGTTAACGAGAGGCAAGCAGGTGAAGTCGCTCGTGAATCGTGCCACCGCTCTACCGCGCGCGGCGACGCAGCGCCGTCCGGTTCGCTGGGGATTTGGCTTTGTGATACTGGTAATTGCACTACTGTTGCCGCACATCGTGAACGACCCGTTCTGGCAAGCGGCAATGGTTGAGCAAATTGCCGTTTACGTATTGTTGGCGATTGGCCTCAACGTCGTGGTCGGTTTCGCCGGACTGCTCGACCTCGGGTTTGTCGCGTTTTACGCAATCGGTGCGTACACCACAGCGTGGGTCACCGGGGCACTGCCGACGCCGCCGCTCTTTGGGATTCACATGGATCCGTTCTTCGCAATCCCTATAGCCATCATCATTGTGATGGTGGCGGGCATCATTCTTGGCGCGCCAACGCTTCGACTGAGGGGCGACTACCTCGCTATTGTCACCTTGGGCTTTGGTGAAATCATCACCATCTTTGCCAACAACCTCTACGGCATCACCGGCGGATCACAAGGCACCGGCGTCATTCCGCACTTCAAACTGCATATCGGGCCGATCAAATACGCGTGGGGCCTCACTCCGGTGCCGTATTACTATCTCACGCTCATATTCGTAGTGCTGTTCTTGGCGGCGTTTTCGCTCCTCGAGCATTCGAGAGTTGGTCGAGCGTGGACCGCAATTCGTGAAGATGAGGTCGCGGCCGAATCTGTTGGCATCAACCCTTTGAAGTACAAGGTCATGGCCTTTGCGATTGGCGCCTCGACCGCCGGATTCGCTGGCGTGGTGACGGCGAGCCAATCGAACAGAATCTTTCCTTCGAGTTTCACTCTTTTGTTCTCCATCAACATTCTCGTGCTCGTGATCTTCGGCGGCATGGGATCAATCTTTGGCGTCGTGCTCGGAGCTGTCATTATTCAGACCATCTCGATGTTCCTACTGCACTCACCGCCAGCCGGTTACCAGTCGTCAGACCTCTACATCTATCTCGGCGCACTCCTCGTCGTGATGATGATCTTTCGCCCGGCCGGTCTCGTTCCTTCTCGACGGCGAAAGCGCGAGATCAGTCTCTCTGAGCATCAGCACGAGGGTCACCTCGACGAATTGCTGACGGGGAACACACCGTGACGACGGACATGATTTTCGACGTTCAAAACGTCACGTTGCGCTTCGGTGGTGTGGTGTCGCTTAACGACGTGAGCCTTTATCAAAACCGGGGCGAGATACTCGCCGTCATTGGACCAAACGGTGCGGGCAAAACCTCACTCTTTAACTCACTGACGGGCGTATACCAACCACAAGAGGGCACGATCATCTTCGCTGGCCGCGAAGCCAAGGCCGTATCCATCATTGGCAAAAAGCCCCATCGCATCAGCAACCTCGGCGTCGCGCGTACGTTCCAGGCGTCGCGCATGTTCAGCGCACTTACTGCATTCGAAAATGTAAAAATTGGTGCCGAATCGCACCACGGCATCGGAGTGGTCGGTGCAATGCTTAAAGGGCCGGCGACCCGTCGCGGCGAGCGAGAGTCCGACGCACGAACGATCGAGTTGCTCGACTTCGTGGGACTGCGCGACCGCGCCAACGTCATCTCGGCTTCGCTCTCGTACGGTGACCGACGGCGCTTGGAAATCGCGCGCGGTCTCGCGACGGCCCCGCAAGTGCTCCTGCTCGACGAACCGGCGGCCGGCACCAACCCGTCGGAAAAGGTTCAACTCACTGACCTGATTCGTAAGGTCCGTGACGTGATGGGCGTGTCGATTCTTCTTATCGAACACGACATGAAGCTCGTAATGGCCCTCGCCGAGAGGCTCTACGTGCTCAACTTCGGTAGCGTCATTGCCCAAGGTACGCCCGACGAAATTCGCGCGAACGAGGCGGTCGTTGACGCGTACCTGGGCACGTCCACCCACGATGCGAAGGGTGTGTAGCTCATGCTGCAAGTAGACGACGCGGTCGTTCGCTACGGGGCGATCACTGCGCTGCACGGAATATCTTTCAACGTTGACGAGGGCGAGATCGTCACGTTGCTCGGCGCGAACGGGGCCGGCAAGACCACGACGCTACGGATGCTGTCGGGACTGCACGCTCCCGCGAGCGGAAAGATCATGTTCGAAGGTAACGACGTGACCAATACCAAAGCGCACGACTTTACGACGCTCGGCATTAGCCACGTCCCCGAAGGTCGACGGATTTTTCCTTCGATGTCAGTCCAAGAGAACCTCGAGATGGGCGCCTTTAATCGCAAGGGCTCGTACTCCGAGGACATGGACAAAATGTACGAGACGTTCCCGATTCTGAAGGAGCGACACAAGCAACTGGGCGGCAACCTTTCGGGCGGCGAACAGCAGATGCTCGCGATCGCGCGCGCGCTGATGAGTAAGCCCCGTCTGTTGCTCCTCGACGAGCCGTCGATGGGTCTCGCCCCCATGATTATTGAGACAATCTTTCGCATCATCGGTGAGATCCGCGACAGTGGCACCACCGTATTCGTGGTGGAGCAAAACGCCAGTCAAGCCCTTCGGCTCGCCGATCGCGGGTACGTGATGGAAAACGGTCGCATCGTCTTCACTGACACCGCGAAGAACCTGCTGACCGACGAACGGGTGCGAGCGGTGTACCTCGGCGAATCGGTCGACGACGTCTAAATCTCTCGTAGGCGGTGCCGAGCGATCACTCGGTACCGTGACGATCAAGTTGAAAATGCCGGTTGGCCTACATCACTGTGGTCAACCGGCATTTTCAACGCGACACGACGTACGAGGTCGTTGGGCTACTTCTTCAGCACGAACGCAATGTGAGCAATCGCTGCGTCACCCTTCGCGGCGTTACCAACAGATATAACGCACGATTTCAGATTGGTAGCTTTAGTTCCACACGTGCCGGTGCCGATCTTTCCGGTGCGTACCTCGAAGGTAAGAACTGGCAGGAGCCCACCGCCAGTGATCGTTTCAGGTTTCAGCGTCGCGAGATTGCACTGGGCTGAACTCCGTACGCTCGTTAGGCATTCAACGACGTATACGTGGTCGTGAGGTTTGAAACCGGAGCCCGAAACCCGCACGTTCTGGCCACGGTGCAGCGAAATCGAAGGCTTGACGATGACGCGGCGCGGCCCGGAAGGCTTGGGCTTGGGCTTGGGCGTTGTCGTTGTCGTTGTCGTTGTCGACGTTGGCGCCGCGAAGGTAACGGGTGTCGCTGCGGTGTCGGCGCCGAGCGAGGTACCCACGCTCACGATGCAATTATTCAAGTCCGACGAGGACGTGCCACACGTAGTTGTACCAGAAATTATTCCGGTTGCCACTTTGAAGTTCGTTGGCGGCAGTGCACCGTTGGCGTCGGTAGTGGCCGGTGCTGCAGTATTTAGATCGCACGACGAAGCCGACGTAGCGGATGCAATGCATTCGATGACGTACACGGACTCGTTGGGCACGAATCCGCTGCCGGACACTTTGATGACTTGACCGTTCGTCAGCCCGGTGTTTGGTGTGGCAGTCAGAACGCCCGCCGCCGAAGCAATGGTGGATGCAAATACCGTCAGCGAACCGACCATCATGGCCCCCGCAGCGATACTGGTCACAAATCGTTTCATGTTGAACGTCCTCTCAGGATGTTGTCGTGACATTAAAATCACGGTGTGCATGATGCCATTCTGGCATCATTTTTCGGTACGTTTACTTCAGTTAGTGGATTGGATGTTCGTCGGCGCATCCGCCTCAACTTAACTTTAGAGGCCAGCGACCTCGAAGAAAACGTCATCGGAGTGCGTCACGTGCAGTGAGTGGCGAACCGTGCCTGAGCTACGGCGCTGAGGAGGCTCGGCGATTAGCAATTACTGACGTTGAACCAATTCGAGGTGCGACTGAATCAGATTCTGAAAAATGGAGCGATGTAGAGGCAATCCGAATGGTCACGAAATCGTAAACAACCTGCGCCCATCGCGAAGTTCACTACCGGTAGCCTCAAGTTGAATGTCCGTAATCTGATCTGGAAGGACCAAAATGTTTGGTAACCGAATGACGGCAAAAATTGCAGTCGCGGGCCTGTTGGCGGTGCTTGCACCGACGAGTGGCGTGATCGCGTCAATCGAAGCGGGCGCAGCGACCGGGACACACCTGTTGACCTGCACCCGTCAATTAGTTACGAGGCCGGGGAACTATCTCCTCAGCTGTGCTGACGCCAATGCTCGATTGGCTCGCGTTCATTGGTCGTCGTGGGGTGCCACGAGGGCGACCGGCGTTGGGACATTGAGCCAGAACAACTGCACTCCGAACTGCGTGAGCGGCCACTTCATTAACTACGCCGTGACAATCTCGTTGGGGAAGGTCATCACGTCACCGAAGTACGGAAAAGAGTTCTCTCGTGCTGTCTTTCATTACAAGGTGAAGGGCAAACCGACCGAAGAGATCTTCTACCTCAACGATTAGTTGCGGTGCCCCTCGCAACCGATCCGAGCGGCTGCGTCGGTGAAGGTTCTGAGAATAACGATGCCCGCCTCCGCACTTTCACATCGCGCGGTTCGATCTTCTCGCTGCAGTGCGCGAACTATGGGGCGAACGAGTTCACAGGGAGCAACTGCCGCGACGTCATTGCCCTAGCGCGGACGTCGCGGCAGTTGCTGGTTAGTCGACGGTGGGGGCCGCCGAAATCTCGTAACCGGGTGGGTGGTTGATCGTGTCGAAGGTAATGACCATTGACTACGCGCCGGTCATCTTGGTGGTGGCCGGGGACTTGGCGCTCGCGCGAACGAGGTACCACGTGCCGCCGTCAGAGACGATGCCCTGTCCGTTCACCTGATTGGGGCCGCTGTCACCGGTGAAGAAGTAGACCGGGTAGCCGTTGAACGTAACCTGCTTCATCGTTGACGAGCGCTTGACGAAACCGATCTTTCCGCCGACGCCCACGCCCACCGATACCGAGGTAACCGACGTTTTCACGAGGAGCGGTGGCCAGATGCTGAGACAGTGGGTCTTGCAGTGAACCTTCGCGCCACTCTCATTGGACAGTAGGTAGAAAGCGTGATGCTTCGCGCTGGCGAGGATGCCCGTGTAGGGCTTCACCGTAACTTTCTGAAGTGCGGCGCTTGCGGCGTCACCGATGGAGACGCCAACGACAGACATCGTGACGCCAGCAGCGAGGAGTGCCGCGAGCGATCCGGCGGCTGTACGGCGATAACGGCCTCTCCCTCGGACCTTTGGTGCCTGTTCGAGACTCGGATAATTCGCTTCCATGACTGCTCCCTCCAATTGCCGACGTACTCATTAAGTTGTACGTCACCGCGAGGTTTCTGGATGGCCCCATTTGAGGAGATGTGTCCTGCGGAGAGATTCTCGGGGGGAAACGTGGCTGCAAAGCCCGTCTCCCCGTCTCGATTCGCGAACTTACGACCAGCGCCCGACCGCGTGATTCCACGAAACGCCACTCAATCGGGCCACGACGGCGCCGCTCCTGGACGTGAGCTCGATGCTCTTCACCGATGTGAACGGCACCGGAAGCGATGTGCCCCACGCGCCCTTACCGTGGGCGAGCGCGAAGGTACCGACGTCCACCCGTCGCCCGGACCCGGTGAGCACGACGCACTTCACCACGTTGGGCGCCGACGGTACGTCGACCGAGACGAACATCCACGACGGTGTACCGGAGTAGGCGTAGACGGAGCCGACGGCCGTACCGTGCGCGAGGAGGGAACGCTGCTCCATTTGACCGATCGCTGATGTCACGTTCACGCGTGACGTGCCGGTCGTTAAGTGATTGAACGCCCATCCGCCCGCGAACGACAGCAGTACGACGGCGGCGGCGACCGCGACGAGTGTGCGGGCCCGCCGTGGATGCTCTCGCACCGTCGTCCTTGATCGGGCGATACGTTCCATCACGCGTGATTCGAAGCCGACGGGTGGCTCGGCGCCCGGTACCACGTACAAGAGCGCGTCGGCCACGTTTGTGAACTCGGCTAACTCGGTGGCGCACTCCTCGCACGTGTTGACGTGAGCGAGCAGGTCGGATCGGGCACGACCGTCGAGAATACCGAGGGTGTACTCGGCGAGGTCGTTGCGGAACTTGTCGTGCGGGTGTACGTCGTTGATGTTCACGTCGACTCCTCTACGTCACTGGCCAGCAGCGCACGTAGCTTGGCGAGTCCGGCGCGGATCCTCGTCTTCGCTGTTCCGAGGGGAATTCCCTCAATCTCACATATCTCCTGGGCGGTTCGTCCGTAGAGGGAGGCGAAGATCACGGCCCGGCGCTGTTCGCGGGAGAGAGCACCGAGGGCGTCGAGGATGACGGGGCGAAGCGACCGCGTCGCCACCGTGTCTTCGAGCGAGCCCCCGTGCGATGTCGAAGCGAGCGCGA
>JBBQGY010000037.1:0-12230 GCA_038323435.1 Acidimicrobiales bacterium | reverse complement strand
ACCGGCGGACCGAAGCCGTACGGCTACTTCGGTTTCGGAGAACTCTTCGTCTTCATTTACTTCGGCCTCGTCGCAACCGTCGGTACCGCGTACGTGCAACACGAGACCGTACCGGTCCGGGCGTGGTGGCTGGGTGCGGCGACGGGCTTCATGGCGTGTGCACTACTTGAAGCGAACAATCTGCGTGACGTCGAGGGTGACCGCGTCGCGGGCAAAAAGACGTTAACGGCGCGACTCGGGCGGCGAAGGGGCTCGTGGCTCTACTCCACCTGCGTGATGGGCGTCGCGATTTCGTGCATCGGCGCCGGCCAACTCGCCGTGGGCGTCGTGGCGATCGCGGCGTACCTGGCGCCCCTGCGACTGGCGTATTCCGACAAAAGTGGTCGCGCCCTCCTGCCAATGCTGCAGTACAGTGCGAGAGCTCAACTCGTGATCGGCGCCGCACTCGCGGTGCTGTTAGCCACGAACACCTATTGGGGTTGATGACCCAGAATGATCAACGCGGTCGCCTCAGGCTGCGCAAGGTGGGCCGCATGGTTGGCGTTTTCGACTAACTGATGGTGGCCGTGTTGCACGGTGGCAGCGATCGTCAGCGCCTCGGCGGAAAACTTCAGATCGTCGCGTCCGGCGATGGTCAGCGTCTCGACGTCGAGGGCGGATAACTGGGACGCGAGCCACGACTGGGTCCCGCTCCCGGCGAAGCGCAGCGAGTTGGCGAGGCCTTCGGCATCAGTACTTCGTGCGGCGCGCTCAATCGGATCCAAGGGTAGACCAGCAAACATCTTTTGGTCGAGCCATTCGTCAAGAAACACGTCGATGCCGACGAGTTCGATGTGGTCGGCGAGGGTTTCGTCGCGACTTCGCCGTTCACTTCGCTCGTCGGGATCCTGAATTCCTCGAGTCGCACCGAGCACCACGAGCCGATTCAGTCGTGTGGGGTAGCGAAGCGCGAAATGAAGTGCAACGCGACCGCCAAAGGAGTAGCCACCGAGGATAAAGGGCTCTGGTGGTAACGCGTCGGCGAGTAGGTCGGCTGTTTCATTCAGCGTCGCCTCAATTCGGGCGTTCTGGCCGTGGCCCGGCAGGTCAATGGTCAGAACTTCGTAACTTCCTGCCAGAATGGAGCGGAACTGATGGGCCGAGTCCTTGGTCTGGGTAAACCCGTGCAACCACACGAAGATCGGCCCGGTGCCTTGACGTTGGAGACCGAGGAGCGACATTGCAACAGAGCGTACCGAGCCCCAGCGTGGTCCAGGCCACGTTCGCGGCGACTCTGTTTGACGAGTGGATTCGCCAGGGCCTCCGCGACGTCGTGATCTGTCCCGGCTCGAGGTCAACACCGCTCGTGATGATCTGCGCTCAACGAGCAGAACTGACGATGCACGTGCGCATCGACGAGCGCAGTGCCGGGTTCTTCGCGATCGGCCGGGCCCAGGCGACCGATCGTCCCGTCGCGATTGTGGTGACGAGTGGCACGGCGGCGGCGGAACTGCTGGCGAGCGTCGCCGAAGCCGATCAGGCATTCGTGCCGTTGCTCGTGGTGACCGCGGATCGACCGGCGGAACTGCACGGTGTCGGTGCGCCACAGACAATGGACCAGCACCGACTCTACGGCGCGAAAGTTCGTCGTTTTGAAGAGCCCGGCGTGGTGAGCGAGCTCGACGTTGCGTCGTGGCGCGACGTCGCTGTACGCCTCTGGGGTCGGGCTATCGGGGCACCGGGTCACCCCGGTCCGGTGCACCTCAATGCCGCATTCGCCGAACCACTCGTCGCCCAACCGCTGACGTTGCCCGCGTCAGAAACGACGTTGGTGGAGCGGGCAGCCACCGCGGAGAGCCAGCGAGGGTTTAAGGACCAACGAGTGCTCTGCGTCGTCGGGCGCGGGGCCACGCCCGATGTCGTTGCCCGATGTCGGGCCAACGGCTGGGTCGTACTCGGTGATGCGACCTCACAACGAACTCTCGCGTATTTTGACGCGCTGCTTCGTTCGGCGGAGTTCGCCGCACGCGCCCGACCCGATGTCGTCGTTCGACTCGGTGGAATTCCGGCGTCCAAGGTTCTCCAGGAGCGGTTACGTGAGTGGAATGTGCACACCGTGTCGTTCGACGGCGTCGGCTTCGTGGCCGACCCGGATCATTTGATTGCGGAATCCCTCTCGGGACTGCCTCCGACCGACGCCGCGCAGCGAAGCGATGGCGACTACGTCGAATTGTGGCTCGAGGGTTCGCGCAAGGTCGCCGATTGGTTGGAGAAACTCGACGCCAACGACGGAGCACTACTGAATGAACCAATTGTGGCTCGCGTGGTGGTGGAAGCGAGTGAACGACATGGGGCGGCGCTCGTCATTGGGTCGTCGATGCCCGTGCGTGACGTCGAATGGTGGACCCGTCCCCGAACGGTACCCACTTTTTCGAATCGTGGAGTCAACGGCATTGACGGCGTGGTCTCGACGGCATTAGGCGTCGGCGCGGGGAGCGTCTCGATTGGCTTGCTCGGCGACATCACGATGCTGCACGACGTCTCGGGGCTCGTCGACGGAGTTGGCGCGAGTGGTGGTTCGAGCGTGTTGGTCGTGGTGGACAACAACGGGGGAGGCATTTTCTCATTTTTGCCGCAGTCCACCGCCGTGGAGCCGGCGACGTTCGAGCGGCTCTTTGGCACACCTCGCGGTCACGACCTCGCCACGATTGCTCGGGCCTTTGGTCACCGGGGATCCTCCGTCACCACTCGTGCGGAGCTGGAACGGACGATTGATGATGGGCTCGCGGTCCCGGGAGTCACCGTTGTCGTCGCCAAAGTACCCGCACGCGACGAGAACGTCATATTGCACGAGGCGTGGAATGCGATGGTGCGCGGCATTGTGGAGTCACGACCGTGATGGGTTCGGTGTCGACGTTGCCGCTGATCGCCGCGCTGCCGATCGCCGCCGCGGCCGGCCTCGTTTCGTTCGTTTCACCCTGCGTGCTGCCGCTTCTTCCGGGCTACCTCGCCTTTCTAAGTGGCGCGACGGGAAGCATCGAAGGCCGTACCGGTCGGGGGCGAGCCGTACTCGGTTCGTTGGCGTTCATATTCGGGTTTGCGGTGGTATTCGTAAGTTTTGGTGCAGCATTCGGTGGGCTAGGAGCCGTACTGCGCACGCACCAGCGCACGTTGGAGATTGTCTTTGGCGTCGTGACAATAGTTCTCGGTCTCTTCTTTGCCGGATGGTGGCCGTCGGCGTGGCTCCAGCGTGACCGGCGAATTCACCGAGTGCCGCGCGTGTCGGTCCTGGGTGCGGCGATGCTCGGCTTCCTGTTTGCCCTCGGATGGACGCCATGTCTCGGACCAACGCTCGCCGCGATTCTCGGCTTGGCCGCGTCGTCGTCGGGCGCGACCGCCATTCGTGGTTCCATCCTCGCGTTCTTCTACTGTCTCGGTCTCGGTATTCCCTTCGTTCTCGCCGCCGTCGCGAGCGAATGGATGACGACCGCATCGCGGTGGTTGCGACGCCATCACCGAATGATTGGACGCGTCGGGGGAATATTGCTAATTGTGATCGGCGTTCTCGAAGTGACGGGTGCGTGGCAGTCGTTCGTCGTGTGGCTGAAGACGCAGTTCCCGGCGACCACAAGTTTCTAGACCGGCGCGACTCGTAGACTGCATCAATGAATCTGCGTGACGATTGGGACTTTCGTGGTTTAGTCCAACAAACGACCAATCCGGCAATCCTTGATCGATTGAGTGCGGGTGGCGTGACGGCCTACATCGGCTTCGACCCGACCGCACCGTCGCTGCATCTCGGTAGTTTGCTCCAAATCTGTTTGCTGCGGCGATTACAAGTGGCCGGCAATCGACCGATTGCCCTCGCGGGCGGGGGGACCGGACTTATTGGCGACCCAAGCTTTAAGGACGCGGAACGACCGCTGTTGACGAAGGAAAAACTACAAGACAACGTTGACGGTATTCGAGTTCAATTGAGTCGATTCCTCGACTTCACGCGCGACGCAGGACGGTCGCAGGCGCTATTACTCAATAACGCGGACTGGTTGACGACCATTCCCGTTACGGACTTTTTGCGCGACGTGGGTAAGCACGTCACGGTGAACCAGATGATGGCGAAAGAATCGGTGAAGACACGTCTCGACCGCGACGACGTTGGACTTTCCTTCACCGAATTCACGTATTCATTGATGCAGGCCTACGACTTCGTGCGGCTCAATCTCGATTACAACTGCACGTTGCAGTTGGGCGGATCGGATCAGTGGGGCAATATCACCATCGGCACCGACCTCGTCAAGAAGTTCACTGGCAACTCCGTAGATGGCGTGACGTCACCCCTACTGTTGCGAGCCGACGGTCAGAAATTTGGAAAGTCGGAAGGTGGCAACGAGCGGGTGTGGCTCGACGCGGCACTCACGTCGCCCTTCGCGCTGCATCAGTTTCTTTTGAACGTCGACGATCGCGAAGTACCGCAAATGCTTCGGTTCTTCACATTCCTCGACCACCACACGATTGAATCGCTCGACGCCGCGACCTTGAGTGCGCCGCAGGAACGTCGAGCGCAGCGTGCGCTCGCGAACGCCGTGGTCGAACTCGTGCACGGGCCTGAAGCGGCCAGTAACGCGGAGCGCGCGGGCGACGCGTTGTTCTCCGAATCGATCAGTAACCTCGACGAAGCGACGTTGCTCGAGATTGTGGCTGACGCACCATCGTCCACCTGGTCTCGGGCAGAACTCGAGAGGGGTGTTGACCCGGTTGTGCTCCTCGTGCGCTGCGATCTCGCGTCATCCAAGGGTGAGGCGCGTCGTTTCTTGGAACAGGGTGGCGTGTACATCAATAATATTCGTGTCGAGGGATCAACCGCAATCGACCTCACGCGCACGGTGCACGATCGCTACATGGTGGTACGTCGCGGTCGCCGTCAGTTGCACCTAGTTGTGATTAAGTGATCAAACATCTCGCGCTGCTGCTCGCGGCGGGACTGCTACTCGCCGCGTGTGGTTCATTGAGTGCGTCATCGGCGATGATCTCGTGGGCGACGCAGAGCAACTTCGCGACGAACGCAAAGTCGCTGTACGTGGACACTCAACACTCCGCCCGCGCGTTGCGCACGCCATCGATTTCGAAACCCGATCTTCACACGGTTTGTGGGGTCCTGCTCCTGGAGGCGCAGGCGGCGAATTCGTCGCTACCAACGCCCGACGCTCAGGCGACGAAACTACTGTCCGGTGCCTACGCCGACCTCGGAGCGGGAGCGAATCAGTGTTACCGCGCCGAGAGTAATCTCGCCACGCGCGCCACGGCAATCGCGTCGCTCGTGAAGGGGGCGGCACTGCTCGCCGAAGGGACCGCCAGAATCGCTACGACGTCACTGCCTTAATTCGTCGGCGGACGTAAATCAATCTCGAGGCGCAATATGCCGTCATCGAGCGTCGCGACGGCGTCACCGAGCATCGCGAAGTCTTGAAAGTCGATTTTCGCCGCTTCAATGAACATCAGTCGTTCGGGACCTTCGACCGGAGGAAAGCCCCTGCGCTTGACCGCGTCGGCCCTTTCGCGGAATCGCAGGATCATCTGGTGGGGATCAAAGGCTTGGCTCACTACCAAATGCTAGGGCTTCGTCTGGGGTGTTGAGTTGGTATCATGGATACTCAACTCAGTTCGACTGGGTTGCGGTCGCCGCCAGCTATGGCCTGCGACCAGTGAGGAGTCGACGTGAAAAAAGGCCGCCACCGTAGGTTTGTGGAAGCTCGCGAACTCAAGCGCTCCACCGGACCTCGTGCCACCACGTGTGTCGAGTGCGGCGCCGCCCCAGAAGACGTGCACGCCGAATGGTGTCTCGCCGAGGAAGATCGCTACGACGAGATTCTCGGTTCGCTCCCGCGCGCGTCATTCAACGAAGAGGATCCGCTGGCCGCGGAGGGTTAAGACTTCTTTCGTAACACCGGGTGGGGCAGCAGCGTGCCCTTCGGCTGGGCTGCTCGTCGGTTCATGTACGCCAGCAGTTGGTCATAGACCGTTGCACCAACCATCGCGATGAGTTCTTCGGCCATGGAGTCGACGACTCGGCTCTTTCCTACGAATGCCAACGAATCTTCGGTGCACCACCAGTGAAACTCTTCGCCACCGTCGCCCCAATGTTCACGGTTCCACTGAGAGATTTTCGTGATGACGTGACCCGAGTCCTGCACTTCATCGTCGCGTCGCAGTGGTAACTGCCAACAGACTTCGGGTTTTAACGGGATGTAACTCTCGTCGTTGTCAATGGCCATCACGTGCAGCGCACAACCCGGACCGCGGTGAAAGTCGGGTCGATTTAAAAAGATGCAAGCGTCTTGGACGATTTTGGTGACGATTTCACCGTTCTTTTTTACTCGGGTGGTGCCAGCGCGCCCCTTGGACTTGAACTGCCACTGATCGTCGGTCAGTCGTTTGGCGGCCTTCTCTACGCGGCGCTGATCTTTTACGTCCGTGAAGTGCGCGCCGTAACTGCAGCAGCCCTGTACGAGCTCGGGGGTGGGCCCCGTGAGCACACCCTGGCAACCGGCGCCAAAAATGCACGTCCAGTTGCTTTCGAGGAAGGTTACGTCGAACATCCACGTGCGCTGGCGCTTGGAGTCCTCGTAACTGACCCATTCGTGGGCGTCTCTTGGAATAGAAGTCACAACGAAACGATAGTTGGCGTGAAGTGTGCGGTCATGTACCTCTAGACTTGTGGGCATGACTACCGTCGAAACTTTCGAAATTATTTCGCTCACGGACGAGGCGCGCAACGTCGTGATTGATGCGCTCAACAACGAAGATCAGAGCAGTACCCTCGCGCTCTTCGTTGAAGTCACGGGAACTCGTGGCGCCGGATACTCGTACGACTTGTATTTCTCTGATCGCGCCGACGCGCCCGAGGGAGCGGCCATTAGAGGCGACGGCGACGTGACGATCGTGATTCCCGAGAAGAGCATTGAGCGTTTGCGAGGCAGCCGACTCGAATTTGCCAGCGAAGGTGGCGGGGGACTCGTTCTCGTCAATCCCAACATTCCCACTCCCGAAGAGATGAATCCCGGCGTACCGGCGAACATTCTGGAACTCGGCATTGACGGTCCGCTGGGCGCACTCGCAATAGTCGTCCTCGAAGAGAGCATTAATCCATCAATCGCCTCCCACGGCGGGCGCGCCGATCTCGTCGCGCTCGACGAGGAACAGAAGATTGCTTACATCAAACTCTCGGGTGGCTGCCAGGGCTGCGCGATGAGTCGCATGACACTCTCACAGGGAATTGAGACGTCATTGCGTGAAGCAATTCCGACATTGCAAAGTGTGGTCGACGTTACCGATCACGCATCGGGGGAGAATCCCTTCTACTCGAAGGATCAATAGCCCGAGGAGCGCACGCCCTAGAATTGGCGAATGTTGCGCTTCCTCACCGCCGGCGAAAGTCATGGTCCTTCGCTGAGCGTCATTGTCGAGGGACTGCCCGCGGGCTTAGCGATTGACCTTGAACAGATTGGTGACGAGTTGGCTCGTCGCCGCCTCGGCTACGGCCGCGGCCCTCGAATGCGCTTCGAGCGTGATGAGCTGCGATTCACTGGCGGCGTCCGACACGGCCGAACACTTGGATCTCCCGTCGCGATTGAAATCCTCAACTCCGAATGGCCCAAGTGGGAACAAGAAATGTCCGCGGCGCCCGGCACGCCGAGTAACAAATTGACCAAGCCCCGACCGGGCCACGCAGATCTCGCGGGCATGCAAAAATATGCGTTCGACGACGCTCGCGACGTTCTCGAACGCGCGAGCGCTCGCGAGACCGCCGCGCGCGTGGCGGCGGGTGCACTAGCGAAGGCACTGCTCGCGACGATCGGTGTCGCAATCGTCAGTCACGTGATCCGAATGGGACTCGCCGAAGCGCCACTCGACGTGCGGCCGCTCGCGAGCGATCTCGAAACCGTCGACGCCAGCGAAGTGCGCTGCTTCGACGAAACCGCGGGTGCGGCGATGGTCGTCGAAATCAAAGCCGCCGCAAAAGTTGGCGATTCGCTCGGGGGCATTGTGGAGGTGATTGCCTACGGCGTGCCCGTCGGACTCGGCAGTTACGTGCACTGGGACCGAAAGCTCGATGGTCTGCTTGCCGGCGCACTTATGAGCATTCAGGCGGTGAAGGCCGTAGAAATCGGCGATGGTATGGCTCAGGCGTCCCAGCGCGGCAGCGTCGCACACGACGCGATTGCGATCGATTCCGAGTTTTCCACGGGCGGCGGATACGTGCGGCGAAGTGATCACGCGGGCGGCCTCGAAGGCGGGATCTCTTCGGGCGCACCCATCATCGCTAAGGTCGCCATGAAGCCACTGGCGACTCTCAATCGACCAGTTCTCGAGACGGTCGACGTCGCTACCGGCGAATCAACGGTCTCGTTCAAGGAACGGACGGACGTGACGGCAGTCCCGGCGCTCGGAGTGGTGAGTGAAGCCATGATGGCGCTTGTGCTCGTCAACGAGGCCCTTCGCAAGTTTGGGGGCGACTCGGTCGAAGAGTTCACGCGTAATCACTCGTCGTATCTTGCCAACCTCGGATCAACGGCGTCCAAAGCGCAACCCGAGTAACGGTGGCACGTCTCGTTCTGGTGGGGATGCCTGGCGTAGGGAAATCGACCGCCGCCCTGGCACTCGCGGCACGTTGGAACTGCGCGGTCCTCGACGTTGACGACGTCGTCGCGACAATGGTCGGTTCGTCGGCCGCTGACTTTTTGCTTCTCGAAGGTGAAGATGCATTTCGCGAACGCGAGGTCGACGCGCTCGATCAAGCGCTACGCAGCGACGTGGTGGTGTCGACGGGCGGCGGCATCGTCTCTACGCCACGTGCGCGAGAACGACTGAAGCACGAGATGACGGTATGGCTTGACTGCGACAACGCGTCGATACTGCCGCGCCTGGCCGGGGTGGATCGTCCCCTACTCGGGGACGATCCTGTAGGGTCGTTGGTGCGTTTACGAGCCCAGCGCGAGGAATGGTACCGCGAGGTGGCACGTGCACGGATTGACGCGTCCGGATCGGTCGACGACGTCGTTGATCGATTAATCGAAGAAGCTGCGAGGACCGCGACGTGAACATCACCGTTGCCCTCGGCGAGCGCAGCTACGACGTGGTACTGGCCGACGGTGCCCGTTTCGAACTCGCGGCGCTCATCCAGCAACGGGCGCCCAGGGCGGTGACGGCCGTGATCGTGACGTCGCCGGCGCTGGTCGAGCAGGCATGGTTTGACATTGAAAGTGGGCTGGCGCAACACATTGTTACCGTGCCCGATGGTGAGGCCGCCAAGACCCTCGCCTCCCTCGACGCAGTGCTGGAACAGATCGCCCTATTGGAACTCTCGCGCGACGACGTCATTATTGGCGTGGGGGGAGGAGCCGTGACGGACGTTGCGGGATTCGTCGCCGGGGTGTACTTACGCGGCGTGGCGCTCGTCAACGTGCCAACAACACTCGTCGGACAGGTGGATGCGGCCATTGGTGGCAAGACGGCTGTTAATTTGCGAGCCGGAAAGAATCTGGCCGGCGTGTTTCACCAGCCACTCGGCGTGCTCTGTGACTTCGCCACATTGGAGACGCTGCCCGATCGCGAACGTCTCGGCGGGCTAGGCGAAGTTGCCAAGTGCTGGCTTTTGGAGGGTGGATTCGCCGCGGAGCTGGCCGCCGTCACCATGCATGACTTGATCGTGATGTCGGTCAAATTTAAAGCCGCGATTGTGGGAGCCGATGAACGAGAAGGAGGTTCTCGAGCGCTGTTGAACTACGGCCACACGCTCGCGCACGCCCTCGAAAAGGTATCGCTCATGCGCGACGTGAACGAATTGCGTCACGGAGAGGCCGTCGCCATTGGTCTCGCGTACGCGGTGCGCTTAGCGCACGCGTTAGGACGAGTTGACGCGTCGGAGATCGCGCGCCACGACGACGTTCTCGCGGCACTGGATCTGAGTCGCGTAGTGCCACCCCACTTTTCGACGTCGATGCTCGTGGAAGCCATGGCGCACGATAAGAAGGCTCATCACGACTTAACCTTCGTGCTCGCGGGCGCGGAGGGCTTTGAGGTTGTGCGTGGAGTTGACCCGGTCATCGTGACCGAAGTGCTGGACCGTTTCAGAGGAGAACAATGAACAAGGAGATTTTGTTGTTGTCGGGTCCGAACCTTGACCTGTTGGGAGAACGTAGTCCTGAGATTTATGGCCGGGCAACGCTCGAAGAGCACGTATCTCGATTTCGCGCTCGTGCCGAGGTCGAGGGCTACAGCGTCCGGCACCTCCAATCCAATTTTGAGGGTGACCTCATTGAAGCCATTCATTCGGCTCGCGGCACCGCGGTCGCGATTGTGCTGAACGCGGGTGCGTTGAGTCACAGTTCGTGGGCCCTCGCTGACGCGCTCGCGACGTTTGATGGGATAAAGGTTGAAGTACATCTCTCCAATCCGGCCGCCCGGGAGCCATTTCGACACGTCAGCACACTCGCGGGTGCGATGGACGGCACCGTTGCTGGTTTTGGAGCGGTCAGTTACGACGTGGCGTTCGACGCGGTGCGTCGGCTGGACTCTTCGAAGAGCAACGTAGTGCAGTGAAGACGTTGCCTAGACTAGGCAACGCAAGTTTTCGCGAAAGGTCCCAGGCTCATGGCCGCCATATCAACCTCAGACATTAAGAACGGCATCACTCTGCTGGTCGACAACGGGCTATTCTCCGTCATCGAGTTTCAGCACGTGAAGCCGGGTAAGGGCGGTGCATTTGTTCGCACCAAGTTGCGCAACGCCCGCACGGGTGCGGTAATCGAACGCACTTACCGTTCGGACGAGCGCCTCGAACAGGCCATCATTGATAAGCGCGATACCCAGTACCTCTACCGCGACGGTGACGATTACATCTTCATGGATCAGTCAAATTACGACCAAGTCCCGGTCTCGTCCAAGAGTCTCGGCGGGGCATCGAACTTCCTCGTTGAAACCGGTAAGGCGATGTTGATTTTGCACAACGACGAAATTGTTGGAGTCGAACTTCCGGCGTCGGTGGAACTTACGATTGCCGAGACCGAACCGGGCATTCAGGGCGATCGCGTATCGGGCGCTCGCAAGTCCGCCACGCTCGAAACCGGCTTTGTCGTGCAGGTTCCCCTCTTCGTTGGTCCCGGTGAGCTCATCAAGGTCGACACCCGTACTGGCGAATACATGACCCGGGCCTAGTGTGAGCACACTCGGCGTGCAACGGCACCAGTCTCGTGAACGAGCGCTGGAGATCCTTTACGAGGCGACCATCAAAGGACGCGACATTGAAGCCGTGGTCAATGATCTGCCATTGACGCCCGACGACTACGCCGTTCAACTTCTGACGTCGGCCGGGCAACACCAGGATGAAGCGAATGCGTTGATTACCCGGTTCGCGGTGGACTGGCCGCTCGATCGAATCGCGATTGTCGATCGCCTAGTGATGACCCTCGCAATTGGCGAACTACTAATGGAGGACGCCCCGCCGAAGGCCGTTGTTCTGGACGAAGCGGTGGAGCTCGCCAAGGTTTTCTCGACCGACGGTTCGCCGGCGTTCGTTAATGGAGTGCTGTCGGCCTGTGCGGCCAACCTCAACATCTAGTTCGAAGGACACGACTAATGCCTGGAATGGGTGGATCGCCGCTCCAGTTGACGAATCCCTTGGTCGTCGATCTGTTTCGACATGCGTTGTTCGTGACGAGCGCATTGTAGATTGTGGGACTTGGACTGGCGTTCCTAATCACGTCACTGTTACTCGGCCGGATCTATAACTTCAATCTTTCACCGGACGGTTTGAAAGAACCGCGTAGTCGCACGTATCTCCGCTGGGCCTTTGGGGCGCTGTGGCTCATCGATGGTTTTCTGCAATTCCAGGCCTCGATGCCGCTTGGACTCGCCAACGGGGTCGTCGCCCCGGCGGCCGTCGGCGCTCCCACGTGGTTGCACACTCTCATGTTCACTGCCATTGGCGTGTTCAACAATCACCCGATCGCGCTCGCGACCGCCGCTGCGTGGATTGAAGTAGGCATCGGCGTTATCCTCTTAGTTTCCAATGGACTCGTTGGCCGCTTTGGCGCTGCGCTATCGGTTGGCTGGGCGGGAATGGTGTGGTTGATCGGCAACGGCGCGGGCGGCATTTTCTCACCGACCAGTTCCATCCTCTTTGGATGGCCGGGTGCCACGCTCTTTTACGTCGTCGCGGGCGCGTGGCTCGTCGTCGACAATCGGAGGTTCTC
>JBBQGY010000036.1:0-12532 GCA_038323435.1 Acidimicrobiales bacterium | reverse complement strand
CGGCCGTCGTATCGACTGAATAACGGATTCCAGCAGGCACTATCGACGACGTGGTGGACAATGAGCCACACCATGGGATCGTTGACATTCTTTCGCGCCAACCACATTCGTCAATCGGCGTGGCTCGGACCCAACTCTTCGTCGTCAACAATTCTGCACATTAAAAACAGCAGCTGGGGTGATTCGTGGATCATCGTACACGCGACCCATCCAACAATTCTCAAACGATCGGACGAGTGGATTCCGGGATGGCGCGCCACCGCCGTGAACACGAGGATGGGATCGAGTGAGGCCCTTCACGTCGATCGATCGGGACTGATCATGCAGGTAACCGTGCCCACGGGTACGTGGGAGGTTCATTTCCACTATCACGCGCCCTACATTGAGTTAGGAATCGCCAGCAGTGCGGGCGCCTTCGTTGCGCTCTTCGTACTCTTCGGTTGGGACCGGGCTTGGTGGACGAGAAATCGAAAAGATAAGGTGCTGGAATGAAACGCGTGGCACTCGTCGGTGGAGCGGGCCGGATGGGCCAGGCAATTGCCGAGGGGCTTGACGGCGTGGGCGACGTCACGGTTGTCGTGCTTATTGACCTCCACGAACCCCGGGAACTCTTTGGCGCCACCTATCTGCCGTCCATCAAAAGTCTGGATGCGTCGCTGGTTGACGTGGTGGTTGATTTTTCGGTCCCCGAGAGCGTGGTCGAGTCGGCACAGTGGTGCGCGTCGAATGGTGTCGCCCTCGTGGTGGGTACCACGGGACTCTCCCTCGAGCAGCGCCACCAGGTTGAAAAAGCCGGGACCGAAGTCGGCGTCGTGATGGCCTCGAATTTCTCACTGGGCGTCGTTCTCTCCGAACGGTTCGCCGCACTCGCGGCTCCGTACTTTGATCGCGTGGAGATCATTGAACTTCATCACGATAAGAAAGTTGACGCACCCTCGGGCACGTCAATTTCGACCGCTGCAGGAATCGCGGCGGCGCGCGAGCACGCGGGCAAGGCGCCGATGGAGGACCCCACGGTACGTCACACGATCTCGGGCGCGCGCGGGGCGGAGGCGTCGGACGGTATTCGCATTCACTCGGTTCGGCTCCCGGGTCTCGTGGCTCACCAAGAAATCCACTTCGGAGGGCCGGGTGAAGGCCTCACTATTCGTCACGATTCGTTCGATCGTCAGAGCTTCGTCCAGGGCATTCTGCTCGCGGTACGCGCACTCGACGCGACGCCGCGATTTCTCGACGGCATCTCGTCGCTCGTCGAGTGATTCGTTGAATTCGAATAGGGACTGGTAACTTCGTTCTATGAGCTCACCAATTTTCGGACGTGTACTCACGGCCATGGTGACGCCGTTCGCACCCGACGGATCGATCGATTTTGACGTCGCCATCGCGGTCGCCGAGCACCTCATCGCGGGCGGATGTGACGGACTAGTCCTCGCCGGCTCCACCGGCGAGGGGTCGTCACTTTCCGATACCGAGAAGCTCGAACTCTTTGCCTGCATCGCGGGCGCCGTGGACGTACCGGTGCTCGCGGGATCGACGTCCTCGGATACCGCGCACTCGGTGTTTCTCACGAGCCAGGTCACGACAACCGGCGCCACGGGCATTCTGGCGACGACGCCGGCCTACGCGCGGCCGAGCCAGGCGGGCATCGCCGCTCACTTCGGGGCCATCGCCGAGAGCACCGAACTTCCGATCATGCTCTACGACATTCCGTCGCGCACGGGGCGAAAGATTGCGCCGGCGACGACCATCGATCTCGTGCGTTCGTATTCCAATATCGTGGCGGTGAAGGATGCCTCGGGTGACCTCGTGTCGGCCGCGCACGTCAAGGCTCTCCTCGGCGATTCACTCGACCTCTACAGCGGCGACGACTCGGTGCTCCTACCCTTCATGGCCATTGGCGCCGTCGGCATCGTGTCGGTCGCGGCCCACTGGGCGGCCGGTGTGTTCGCACTTCTCGTCCAGGCGGTCGAGCGCGGCGATTGGGCGAGCGCGCGCCAGGTCAACGAGTTACTGGCGTCGAGTTGCGCGTTCGAAAACAGTGATCTGTATCCCAATCCCATGCCCGCCAAGGCCGCGATGCGAGCCCAGGGTTTTGAGGTTGGACAGTGTCGACTGCCCCACGCGAAGAGCGACGCGGCGCTCGACGAAGGTGCGCTGACTGTCGTGAACGCACTTCGAGCTGCGCGTGGCTAAGGACACCGTTCGCGTTACGTTCCTCGGTGGACTGGGCGAAATAGGTCGCAACTGCGCGGCGATTGAACAGGATGGTCGAATTGTTGTCGTGGACGCCGGCCTCATGTTCCCTGAGCCGAACATGTACGGCGTTGACATTATTCTGCCGGACTTTCGGTGGTTGATTGAACGGCGCGATCGAATTGACGCGATTGTGTTGACTCACGGTCACGAAGATCACACTGGTGCTCTTCGCTACCTCGTGAAGGACGTCAACGTGCCGATTTACGGGTCGCAGTTGACGCTCGGATTCTCGCGCCACCGTCTCACGGAGGCCAAGGTAGCCAAGGACTTGACCTTCATTGAAGTCGCCGACGGCGAACGTCGAAAGATCGGTCCCTTCGAGGTGGAGTTCATTCCGGTCACGCATTCGGTACCGAGTGCGCACGCGTTGGCCTTTCACACCAAGGCCGGAATTGTCGTGCACTCGGGTGACTTCAAACTTGACCTCACGCCGATTGATGGACGTCGCACCGACATTTCGCGTCTCGCCGCTCTCGGTGACGAGGGCGTCGCGCTCCTACTCTGTGACTCCACCAACGCCGAAGAGCCCGGGTTCACCGCGTCGGAGCGGTCGGTCGGAGGGGCGTTGCGACGGCTGTTCCTCGAACGACCCGAACGTCGCATGGTGGTGGCCTGTTTCGCGAGCCACATCCATCGCGTCCAACAGATCATGGACGTGGCGAAAGAGCAGAATCGAAAGATTGTGTTGATGGGCCGTTCCATGGAGTCCAACGTCAAGTTGGCGCGCAAACTCAATCTGCTGCGCGTCGACGCCGCCGATCTCGTTGACATCGAGAACATAGATCGCTACCAGCCCGGTGAAGTGTGCGTGATCTGCACCGGCAGCCAGGGCGAACCACTCGCGGCACTTTCCAAACTTTCGCGCGGTGACGCACGTTTCTTGAAGGTGGGCGCGGACGATACCGTCATTTTGAGTTCGCATCCGATTCCCGGTAACGAGTGGACCGTCGGACGAGTTATTGATGACCTTCACCGCGCCGCCGCCGAAGTAATTCACTCGGGTCACGAGCCCGTGCACGCGTCGGGACACGCCCGCCAGGGCGAACTACGCACCTTCCACCAACTACTGCGTCCGCGTAATTTCGTGCCCGTGCACGGTGAGTATCGACACATGGTGCACCACGCCGAGCTGGCCCATTCAATGGGACTGGCTTCCAAGCACGTGCTGATTTGCGAAGACGGCGATCAGATCGAAGTCACCGTTGACGGCATTCGCCGTTCGGGCCAGGTGCCGGCCGGCTTTCACTACATCGACGGCAGTGCGGGCGACCTCGACGAACGACCGCTCGAAGAGCGTCGCATGCTCGCCGAATACGGTGTCCTACAGATTTCAGTCGGTATTGACGGGGAGTTGGGGAAGATTGTCCAACCGGTTCGGCTCACTGTTCGCGGTTGGTTCGAAGGCGAGCACGATCGCAGCCTGCTCGACGCGGTGACCAACGAAGTGCGCAGCGCGCTTGAAGTGGCGCTACGTGAAGGCAATCGCGACGCGGAATCACTCAACAAGGTGGCCCAACGGGCGGCCGGCCGATTACTTGGTCAGAAGTATCGGCGTCAGCCCGTGCTGCTCGCGGCGATTGCGGTGATTTAGTCCTCGGACTTATCGGGCTCACCGTGGTCGGCGTTGTGACGTCCCGCCCGCCAAAACGCCTTCAGACTTATCTGCTCGCCGTCCATTCCTCGATCGAGCAACGCCGTCTTCGCTGCCTTGATGACGTGGAATTCGCCAAAGAGGTAGGCGTGGCCGCGATCAGGCGGGAGGGCCAACGCGGCGAGACCGTTGAGGACGCCGCGAGCATCGTCTTTCGCCCGACCTTGTCGGTCGACGAAGATGCCGGTGACGCCGATGCCTTCTTCGAACGTGGTGGTCAGAGCGTCGTCCGCGTGATCGATTTCGTCAATAAAGATCGCCCTACCCGGCGCCTCGATGCTCTCGGTCATGCGGTAGAAGGAGGCCAGACCGGTCGCGTCACCAATGAAGAGGTGCCAATCGGCCTCGGAGTCGAGGACGTGCTTGCCCCGTGGACCGACGACGTCGAATTGATCGCCCGATTGGGCGAGCTGGGCCCACGAACTACCCGGTCCGTCGTGACCGGTCGTGACCCACAGTGAGAACTGTCCGAGGGCCGGATTAGTGTCGCGCACGCTGTATCGTCGTCGGACGAATTTGCCGTTCGCATTTTTGATCCGGATCATGACGTCGTTGCCGGGAGTTCCCGCGAGGGCGACGTCACCGGCCACGATCACTTCGAGAACGGAGGTACTGAGCCTCGCGGTCGAGGTGACCTCACAGACCTGGGCCGTGGCGCCAGTTCGTTCGGCAAATTCAATGCTGGAGGCGTCGGGGGTACTCGTCACGGAGCCACATTAGGACGATTGGCTGTCGAAGCGAACCAGTGTTCGGTAAGTTGGATGGTTGTGGCACAGGCTCGTCATCAGAAAAAACCGGTGAAGAAGACGACGAGGGCATCGTCGAAGGCCCCGGCTCACCCAAATATTTGGCGGCGTCACGCGAGCGACCTCTGGATTGTCCTGCTGATTGTCGCGGGCATCTTTGCCGCCCTCGCCGAATTCGGGGCACTCGGACCGGTTGGGCGGGCCATAAGTAAGGCTCTAGCCCTCGCGTTTGGCGTCGGACGGTTCGCAATACCGGTCATGTTTCTCGGTCTCGGGGTCGCGCTGGTCGTGGGAAAGATTGAGGTCGAGTGGCCCCGTCTGAGTTGGGGGATTGCCCTCGGGCTCGTTGGGTTTTGTGGCATTGGCGATCTCTTCGGGGGACGTCCGACTCTGCACGCGGCGACGAAGGTCCTCGCTCACGCGGGGGGCTGGCTGGGCGTGGTCGTGGGCGGTGGGCTGCACAAGGCCGTCGGCATCGGCGGGGCGCTCGTCGTGCTGCTGGCGCTCTTGGTCGTTGCGGTGATGGTCAGCACGGGCACCGGACTTCGCGCGCTCTTCCGCGGCACCGTGGTGATCCTGCGAGCGAGCGGTTCGCGCCTCGCTCACTGGTGGTCGGTGCGGCCAAAGCCCAACGCTCGATACCTCGGTGACGCCGACGACGCGCCGCCCGAGGGATCGTCCTCGGTGAAGAAGTTGCGGGTAGTGGCGCCACCGGTCGATGAGTTCGTGGACGAACCGGTCGAGTACGAGCAGTACGACGACGAGCACGTAGACGAATTCGGCGACGAAGACGAAGAGGTCGCGCCGGTCATTACCCCCATCTCCCATTTGCACGAGCGAGAGGCCGTTATGGCGAGTGACTGGCGACTTCCCTCGTCGTCACTACTGGTGCGCACGAAGGAGCTCAGACAGGACCGCGCGGCCATTGAAGAATTGGGGCTCGAGCTTGTCGAAGCGCTCGCCGCCCACGGCGTCGAGACGGTGCTCGTTGGTTTCACGGTCGGTCCGACGGTCACCCGCTACGAATTAGAGCTCGGTGCCGGAGTGAAGGTATCGCGGGTCACGTCACTCAATCGTGACATTGCCTACGCCATGGCCTCGCCGGAAGTTCGGATCCTGGCGCCGATTCCCGGCCGTTCGGCGATTGGCGTTGAGGTCCCCAACCGCCAACGTACCCTCGTGGCGCTGGGCGATCTCCTCGCGGCCGACGAAGCGCTCGCCGCGACCCACCCACTCGACGTGCCCATCGGGCGAGATATTTCGGGCAAAACCGTGGTCGTCAATCTCGGCGAAATGCCGCACGTCCTCATTTCGGGCGCCACGGGCGCCGGCAAGAGTTCGCTCATTAACTCCATTGTCACGTCACTGGTGATGCGCGCGACGCCCGATCAGATGCGACTGATGCTCGTTGACCCGAAGCGAGTGGAAATGGGCCAATACAACGACCTCCCGCATCTCTTGTCACCGGTCGTGGTCGATCCGAAGAAGGCCGCGGGAATGTTGGCGTGGGCCGTCAAGGAGATGGAACGGCGATACGACATTCTCGCCGAGAGCGGTGCACGCGATATTACGAGCTACCAACAGATGATCGACCGGGGCGAACTGGTGCCCGAACCGTCGACCCAAGAGCAAGTCGCCGACGCGATCGAACGCGCCACTGGTCTCGAGACGGACATTGAACCGCGCGGACCAGAAGAGTTGCCCTACATCGTCATTGTGGTCGACGAGTTGAACGACCTCATGATGGTTGCGGCTCGTGACGTTGAAGAGTCCGTCGTACGGATAGCCCAGATGGCCCGAGCGGTCGGCATTCACTTGGTGCTCGCCACGCAGCGCCCGAGCGTCGACGTCATCACGGGGGTCATCAAGGCCAATATTCCGAGTCGCATTGCGTTCGCGGTCTCGTCGCTCGCCGACAGCCGCGTGATTCTCGACCAGGCCGGTGCGGAACGACTCATTGGCAAGGGCGACATGTTGCTCGTCACGTCGTCATCGAACGTGGCCCGTCGACTGCAGGCGCCGTGGGTGTCCGAAGAGGAGGTGCAGCGAGTCGTGGAGGCCTGGCGGGCGCAGGGTGGCCGCCGCGAAAACGTCGTCGCACTCGACGCCCGCGATCAGCGAGGTTCGAGTTCCTCGTCGGGCGCCGGCGACGAGGACGATGATGAACTGCTTCGCCAGGCCCGCGATCTCGTAATCCGAACTCAATCGGGTTCGACGTCAATGCTGCAGCGAAAATTGCGCGTGGGCTTCGCGAGGGCCGGTCGCCTCATGGACATGTTGGAAGAAGAGCACGTCGTCGCGCCGGGCGACGGCTCCAAGTCGCGCAAGGTGCTCGTGTCGCTCGAAGAGTACGACCCGACGACTTCGTTGTAGTTCGTGTCGCTCTCACCTTCTTTACATCCGGCACGGCGCGGACTGTTCACTCGATTTTTCGCCACGGTGCTCGGTTCGGTGGTCGCCGTCGCGCTGGTCGTGGCGATGCAGCTGCCGCTACAGCACCAGCTCGCCACTTCGCACGTCAAGCTGAAGCCGTCGATATTTAATTCGAGTCCACCACCGCTCGCGTGGCCCGCAATTGGTAGCGGTGCGCTGGCAATCCCGGCGCTCGGAGTGTTACAAGGCAACAACAGCTCAGTTGTCCCGATTGCGAGTCTCACCAAGATGATGACCGCGTGGGTCGTGTTGCAGAGGTTGCCGCTCGCGAGTGGTGCGACCGGTCCCTGTGTCGTGGTGACCCCCGAAGAGATCGTGGCGTATCAACTGGAGAAAGCGGCCGGTCAATCGTCGGCCCTCGTCGTCGCGGGTGAACAGCTCTGTGAGTTCGACCTGTTAAATGGACTGCTCGTCCATTCGGCGGGCAATTACGCCGAGTTGCTCGCGATTCTCGTGAGCGGGTCGATCAGCACCTTCGTCGCGCAGATGAACGCCAGTGCAACCGCACTCGGACTTTTGCACACTCACTACGACGACGTGTCGGGCTTTTCACCGCTGTCGGTCTCGACCGCGCTCGATCAAGCGAAGCTGGCAGTGATCGTCATGCGGTCCTCGCTCGTTCGAGCAATCGTGAACCAACCGACCGTCACGCTGCCCGTGGCGGGCACCGTTAACTCATTCACCCCGCTCGTGGGCGTCGACAACGTGGTGGGGGTGAAATCGGGACGTACCGACGCCGCGGGCGGATGCGACGTCCTGGCGATGACGTTTGATCAAGGCGGCGTCACAAGGATCATTTACGCCGTGGTCCTTGGTCAGCGCGGTGGTGACCTGTTGACGCCGGCCGGTCAGGCGGCACTGGCGCTCGCCCGGTCGGCGTTAGCGAATCGACTACTGATCGTCTACGCCAAGGGCAGCGTCGTGGGCGACATTGGTTGGGGACCGAGAACCGTCGCGTTTGGTTTCGCGCGCACGAGCGTCGTGACCGTGTGGGCGCCTCGCACGAGTCGCTCCGCGACGATCTCGATGCGACCGATTTCGAGAGCGATTCGAAAGGGCGAGGTCGTTGGTTGGTTACGCGTGAAGGGATCGTCGAGATCGATTGCCCTCGTCGCACTGAAGTCCGTTTCACCGCCCACTCTCTGGCAACGCCTACTCTGAAATGATGTTCGCGCGCGTTCCCGCCAGTTCGGCCAATCTCGGACCGGGCTTTGACTCGCTCGCCATTGCGCTTCAGCTGTACGTCGAGGTGTCGCTGGAACTCGCCGACTCGTTCGAGATATCGAGTGAAGGGTGTGGCGCCGGCCTCTTTGATGATGAGCGTCACCTCGGCGCCGTCGTGGCCTCTGACGTGCTCGGGCATTCCAATTTCAAAATGCACGTTCGTTCGCAGATTCCCGTCTCTCGGGGACTCGGTTCGTCCGCGGCCCTCGCGCTCGCCGCTGCCGCCGCGGCGGGGTCGAAGGACCCGTTACTCGTGGCGTGCCAGGTCGACGGTCACGCCGAAAACGCGGCGGCCTCCCAACTGGGGGGACTGGTCGTGGCGAGGATGAACGAACGCGACGGCGTCATTGCTCGGTCCCTACCCCTGGACGCCACGTGGCGATTCGTGGTCGTCATTCCCACGCAGGAACTTTCGACGACTGCCGCCCGCCGCGTCCTACCAAAGGAGATTGCCTTCGCCGACGCCGTCGCGAATTTGAGCACGATGGGACTACTCCTCGCCGGACTGGGCGATCATCGCGCATTCGTTTCGTCGGCCATGGATGACCGACTACACCAGCGCTACCGAATGGCACTCCTCGACTTTGCCGCACCGCTGCTCGCCGTCCTGCGAGAGAATGGCGCCGCCGCGTCATGCTGGTCGGGGGCCGGCTCGACGATGCTGGGCCTCGTCACTCCCGACAGTGCGCCACGCGTTGTCGATGCCGCGAACGAATTTCTGCGCGACCGAAGCATTGAGGGTACCGTACTCGTCCTCGAAGTCGATTCCACCGGCCTCGTGACCCATTAAATCGCCGACGTCACGAGCTCGAAGACCGGACGATGGGCGCAGCCGGATTCATGGTGCTCGTTGCGCGACTCATCCAATGGACGGCCGCGATGGTCACGCACGTCGTTGACGCCATTGGACCCTCGACGCCGCGAACGCGGAGCCCCCGATTGTTCAGTCGCCGGTACGGCTCGTAGCCTTCACCACGCGACGTCAGACGTGGAGCGGAATGGACTGAGCGAACGTGAAGAGGTTCTGCGGGTCGTAACGATTTTTCACCCGCACCAATCGTGCGAGATTGTCACCGTAGTAGGCCGTGGCCCACTTCGCGAGCGTCGGGTTGATGTAGTTCTGGTAGGCTCCCGCTGACGGCGTGAACACATTGTGGTCGAGCCACGTGAGCCACCGTTGACCGACCACAATCTCGTTGGCCGACGAAAAGCTCGACCACGAATACGTGGCTTGGATGCCCGCCAACTCGTCGCGGTGAACAAACGCCGTGTCACTGCTGGCCACGCGATTGATGGCGCCGCCGTAGGCGTCAAAGGCGAGACCACCGCCCACCAGCGGCGCCAACGACGCGAGGTACTCAACCGCGTGGACCATGGCGGAGGCGTCCGCTTCACTCATCGGGCGATCCACGTAACTCGACTTCGCGCTGTACGCTTCACGACTCCTCGTTCCCGCGCGACGCAGGGTTGGGAGATGACACGACGCGACCGAGAGCCCCGAGCACCCGGCCTCGATCATCATCGCCGCAATGTACGCGTCCGATCCCTGAAAGGTGTGAGAGGGCGCGACGCCAATCTCGGACGCAGTTGCGCGAGAAGAGTTGTCACGGCCCGCGGGTCACCGCAGTAAACGCCACTCACCTGGGCGAGGAGACCGGCGGCGCCTTGGGAGAGTAACTGGCAGTCCGACCACAGTTCGTCGCGCATCGTCGCGATCCAGCGCAGCCAACCGCTCAAAAGAGCGCTACTCGCAGCCCACGGAAACTGCACGTTGAAGAGGGTGACCTGGGGCATGGGGTGGTCGGTGAACTCGAACGACGTGGCGACGCCGAAATTGCCTCCGCCTCCGCCCTGGCTGGCCCAGAGCAGGTCCGAATGATCGTGCGCACTAGCCGTGACGTGCGTCGAGTCGGCAGTCACAATGTTGACCGATTGGAGATTGTCCGACGTGAGGCCGTACTTTCTACCAAAGACGCCAACTCCTTCACCGAGTGCGAGACCGGCGACGCCGACCGTGGGACATGAACCACCGGGCAATAGTCGGTTGTGGCCGCCCACCACGTTGTACACGTCGATGAGTCGTGCACCCGCGCCAACGGTCGCCGTATTCGCCACCGGATCGACCGCGATGGCGCTCAGGGGACTGACGTCGATTACGAGTCCGTCACTGTTGGAGTAGCCACCGTAGCTGTGGCCGCCGCTACGTGCGCAGACCGCGAGGTCGTGTGTCGTGGCAAATTCAAGACATCGTGCAACGTCGTCGGCGCTCGCGCAGTAGGCGATGGCGCGAGGGTGGAGATTGGTGAACTTCGCGTTATAGAGCAATCGGTCAACGCCGTACGTAGGACTGGAGGGACGAACCAGATGGCCGGCTAATGCCGCGTCGAGAGCGCGCGACTGTGAATCGTTAGCGGGTGATTCTTGCAATGTTGTCGTTGAAGGGGTGAGTCGATGAGTCGAGCGAGTCTCGTCGATGGCTAGGCCGGTGGCGACCGCTCCGACAACTACCGCGCCCACTTGCCAAGTTCGACGGAGAAATCCTCGACGGTCAAGTGGGGACGTGGGCATCATCCGTTGACCCTAGAGCCGGCGCCCCACGGGCGAGGAGGATACGAGACATCGATAAGTAGGCTGGGATGGTGGAAACGCCCAGAACTTTCGCCATTCGGACCTTCGGGTGCCAAATGAACGAACACGATTCCGAGCGACTCGCCGGACTCATGGTGGCCGACGGGCTCGTCGCCGCGGCGAGTGAATCGGTCGCTGACGTGGTGATTTTCAACACGTGCACCATCCGTGAAAATGCCGATCTGAAGCTCTACAGCGCCCTCGGCCATTTGAAGGCCGAAAAGGAGCGACGGCCCGGCATGCAGATTGCGGTCGGTGGCTGCATGGCCCAGAAAGCTCGCGGCGAAATCTTAGATCGCGCGAGCTGGGTCGACGTGGTGTTCGGGACTCACAACATCGCGTCCGCCCCTCGACTGCTCGAACGCGCGCGAACTGAGGGACCGCTCGTCGAGATCCTCGACGCGCCCGACCCTGAGGCGAATCGCGACATGGCGCCCGCGCTCTACGCAGTGCGCGAACTGCCCTTCGCGGCGTGGATCACCATCCAAACGGGCTGTGACAACACGTGCGCGTACTGCATTGTGCCGTCGGTGCGCGGGGGAGAGATCAGTCGGCCCTTCGAGGATCTTCTGACCGAAGCGAGAATGCTCGCAGCGTCCGGCGTCACCGAGATCACGGTGCTCGGACAAAACGTCAACTCCTACGGACGCGATATCACGCGACGGCGTCCACTATTCGCTGATTTGCTTCGCGCGCTCGGCACGGTCGACGGTATTGAAAGAATTCGCTTCACCAGTCCCCATCCGAAGGACCTTTCACCCGAGACCATCACCGCGATGGCCGAGACCGAGGCGGTCTGTCCGCAACTGCACCTACCGCTGCAGTCGGGATCGAACCGAGTGCTGAAGGGCATGCGGCGCGGCTACACGGTCGAGCGATACTTGGAGCGGCTCGCGAACGCGCGCGCCGCCATCGACGACCTCGCCGTGACCACTGACCTCATTGTCGGGTTTCCCGGTGAGACCGACGAGGAGTTCGACGAAACCCTCGAGGTCGTCGCGCACGCGCAATTCGATTCGGCGTACACATTCATTTTCTCGCCGCGCGAAGGAACTCGCGGCGCCACGATGACGGGCCAGTTCATTGACGCCGACGTCGTCGCTTCACGCTTCGAGCGACTGAAGGAGGTCCTCGACCGGTCAGCGCTCGTGAAACACCAGGCGCGCGTGGGCTGTCGCGAGGAGGTCCTCGTCGAAGGGCCGTCGCGCCGCAATGATCAGATGCTGACGGGTCGCACCCGCCACGGCAAACTGATTCACTTTCCACTCACCGAAGCAACGCGACGGCCGGGCTCGCTCGTGATGGTCGACGTGATTCATGGCGCGCCGTATCACCTGCTGGGGGCGCCGGGCGCACCTCTTCGCGGGCCCCGCCACAAGGTTCGTATTCCTCTCCATAGCTCGTGATGAACCACGGCGGGCCAGCCGTCGCTCTCGTGGGAGCTACCGCGTCGGGAAAGTCGGCGCTAGCCCACGCGGTCGCCGTGGCCGGTCGTAACGTGTCGATATTTTGCGTCGACGCGATGACGGTCTACCGAGGGATGGACATTGGCACGGCCAAGCCCACGACCGTCCATCGGCTCGAAGTCGACTAC
>JBBQGY010000035.1:0-12801 GCA_038323435.1 Acidimicrobiales bacterium | reverse complement strand
GCGAGCATTAGCTGATGCGGCCAGCCACTCGATTGAGGCGCCTCAGTAGCGTGCCGATCGTTCGTTCGGCGGCGACCAATTCGGTGTACGTGTCGGGAGGCATTGCCGCGCCTTGCGTCTCGACCAGTGCGGTAATGCGTGATGCGAGCTCGTCGAGAGTGGAGGTGATGGTATTGAGTTCGGTGTTCATGCTCATCGACTTGGCCCTTTGGTAGTGGGCGTACGCCCCGCACTGGCGCATACTGTAATGGTTGATGACTGAGGACACGATGACGGCTCGCGAGGGACTCGTGGAGTGGTCGACCATTTCTGCTCGCGGCGCTCAGAGCGAATCGTTCCTCCAGGGGCAGTTAAGCCAAGACCTCTCGGCGATTGGCGACGGCGCGTGGGCACTCGTACTCACTCCCGACAGCGTCGTCATCACGTCGTGCTTCGTCACCAAGTGCGACGACGGCTTCGATATGCAACTGCCGCGCGCCCTCGGCGACGTGGCGCTTGCACGCCTGCGTCGATTTCTGTTACGCACTCAGTGCACCCTCACGATTAGCGACGCCGCGACGGGGCCGTTTACCACCGTTGACCAACAAGTACGCGCCGGTCTGCCCGGGTTGGCGGAGTTTGAGCGTCACTTGACTCCCCACAGTTTCGGTGGCTCGTTTGTTGCGAGCACGGTCTCATTTTCCAAGGGTTGCTTTACGGGTCAGGAATTGGTTGGTCGTCTGGACGCTCGGGGATCTTCGGTGCCGTGGCGATTCGTGCGAGTGATCGGTCCGAACGTCGCGCGAATCGACGAGCTACTGCGCTCTAAGGGCCCGACGGGACCCCAGGGCGTGACGAGCGTGTCGCGCTCGAGCGACGCCGTCGCGGTGCTCGGCATTGCCCACCGCACGTTGCTCGATCCCGAACTGCTCGCCGAGTGGGGCGACCTGGCGGTCGAGCCGATTGCCTAGACCGGAAACAACCTCAGTTAACGTGGTGGCCAAGGAGCTGGCTTGTGCGTTTACAGACTGAGGGTCTCTTTATCAAGGTCTCGGGCGTTACGACCGAGGACGACGCACTATTTTCCATTGGTCTCGGCGCGAGTGCGGTTGGATTCGACTTCGGTCCCACGCCGCGACAGATCTCGGTCAACGCCGCGCACGACATTGTGCGCCGCCTACCCGCCGGAGCGGTGTCCGTCGGTGTCTTTCGAAATGAGATGCCCGAGCGAATCGTCGAAATCACTAATACGCTCGGCCTCACCGCGGTGCAGATTGACGGCGCCATCACCTCGGGTTCGCTGGCCTACGTCGCCGAACGCGTGAACACCGTATTGCGATCGCTCCCCAGTACCGGCAACCCAGATTTGGCGGCGCCCATCGCGGGCGTTGACTATCTCGTCCTACCCGAGTCCGACGACCACGACTCGCTGGTTGACTGTCTGTCCGTTTTTCTCGATGGCGCGGTGCGCACTCCCATCATCGCGTCGGGTGGTCTCACTCCTTCCAACGTCGTGGACATTGTGCAGAACTACCCAGTGTGGGGCGTGGACGTACGCGCGGGGGTAGAAACATCACTCGGCGTGAAAGATCCGGTACTCCTCGGTCAGTTCATTGCGAACGCGAAGTGGGCCTACGACAACGCTTACGTGGAACGCGATTTTGACGAGTGGCGAGTGTAGTTACGCGTCGAAACGACGAAAGACGACGCTGCCGTTATGGCCGCCGAAACCGAACGAATTCGACAAAATGACGTCGAGGTCGGCGTGGCGCGGAGCGCCAATTACGACGTCGAGGCCGCACTCGGGATCGACGTTGGTGGTGCCGGCGGTGGGCGGGATCATTTGGCTCGTCAGCGTGAGGACCGACGCCACGCCCTCGAGCGCGCCGGCGGCGGCGAGTGAGTGACCGAGGTGTCCCTTGATCGACGTCACCGGGGGCACGTGATCACCAAAGACGTGACGTACGGCAATTGATTCGGCGAGGTCGTTGAGGGGAGTGGACGTGCCGTGGGCGTTGATGTGCGACACGTCGCTCGGCGTCACGCCCGCGTCGGCGAGCGCTAACTCCATGCAGCGGATCGCCCCTCGACCCGTGGGGTCGGGCGCCGTGATGTGGTGCGCGTCGGCGGTGGAGGCGGCGCCAATCACTTCGGCAAAGATGGTGGCACCGCGATTAAGCGCGTGCTCCCACTCTTCGAGAATGAGAATGCCCGCACCTTCGCCCATCACGAAGCCGTCGCGATCGACGTCAAAGGGCCGCGAGAGATCGATGTTGCTGAGTGCGGTCATGTTGCGAAAGCCGGCTTCGGCGATTTCGACCATCACGGCCTCGGCGCCGCCAGCGACGGCGATGGTGCTGCGTCCACTCGCTACGAGGCGTGCGGCGTTACCAATGGCGTGGGTGCCGGCGGCGCACGCCGTGGTGACCGTCTCGCACGGTCCGCCGAGCCCGAAGCGCATCGAGACCGCGGCGGTGGCGGCGTTGGGCATCATCATGGGCACCATGAAGGGCGAGACACGGACCGGTCCCTTTTCATTGAGCACACGTAACTGCTCAATCACTGCTTGGAGACCGCCAATCCCGGTCGTGACAATGCTGCCCGCGTCCACGTACGGACCTTCCAGACCACTCTGCTTCCACGCCTCTTCAGCGGCCATCAACCCGTAGAGCGTGAAGGGATCGAGTCGACGAAGTTCCTTGGGTCCACCAAGGTGCGTGGCGTCAAAGGGCGCGATTCGTTTGCTCGGCGGCGCGGCGTTCCTCGCGAGTGCGCTCCAGAGTGCATCGACACCAACGCCGGCGCACGTGATGGCTCCGAGGCCCGTGACCGCGACTCGGCGACCCGCTACCGGCCCCGATGGGGTGACGGCGACGTGCACTACAGCTTGGCGTAGATCAGTTCGAAGGCTTCGCCGACGGTGCGAATGTCTTTCAACTCGTCCTCGGCGACTTCAATGTCGAACGTCTCTTCGAGGGCCATCACGAGTTCAACCAAGTCGAGACTGTCCGCGCCGAGGTCGTCGCTAAACGACGCCTCCAACGTGATCTTCGACGGATCGACGGCCAGTACCTCGACGGCGTTGTCGGTGAACTTCGTCAATGCTTCGTTACGGTCCATTGTCATACCCCTATCGTCTGTCGATTCATCGTACTAAAGGAGTGACGACGGAGGGATCTACTGGCCCATGGCGAGTCCGCCGTCCACGCAGAGCACGGCGCCGGTGACGTAGCGGGCCTGATCACTCGCGAGGAATCCGACGACGCCCGCGACGTCAGAGGGCTGTCCAATCCGTCCCAAGGGGATCATGGCGGCCATGGTTTCTTTCGCGGCGCCGAGTTCGGACGTCATGTCGGTGTCAATCAAGCCCGGGGCGACGACGTTCACGGTCACCGATCTCGTGGCGACTTCCTTCGCGAGTGAGCGAGCCAGACCGACGAGCCCGGCCTTGGCGGCGGCGTAGTTCGCCTGGCCCGGCACCCCAATAAAGGGGCTGACCGATCCGACGAAAATGATTGAGCCCGAACGGGCGCGGATCATGGACGCCATCGTTGCGCGTGCGGTGAAGAATGCGCCATCGAGGTTGGTCGAAAGTACTTCACGCCACTGACTGTCCGACATGCGCATCGCGAGCCCGTCGTGCGTGACTCCGGCGTTGACGACGACCACGTCGACCGGACCAAACTCCTCGATTGACTGTTTAACGGCCTCGTTGACCGCGAGAGAGTCCGCGACGTTAACGGCGACGCTCTTCGCGCACCCCGCAGGTGCCGTACCCGAACGCGAGAACGCCACCACGTGGTCACCCTGTGCGACGAAGAAATCGGCGATGGCGGCGCCAATGCCGCGACTCGCGCCCGTGACAATGATGTGGCGACTCATAGCGTGATCTCCTGAAGTTCGGTGAGGGTGGTGGGCGATAGTTGGGTGTCGAAGGTTCGGATCCGTTTGGTGAGTCCGGTGAGTACCGTGCCCGGGGGCATCTCAATCGTTGTCGTGACGGTAGCGGGAAGGGCCAGGGTGGCGTCGAGGAACTCAACCGGCGACGTCATCTGCTGGGAGAGAAGTCCCCGCCACTCATTGGCCGACGTGTGGACTCGACCATCAACGTTGGCAATAAGTATCGCGTCCGTAGTCGACCATTCAACACTCGAGAGTGCCTTGTCGAGTTCGGCCTGAGCCGGCGCCATCAGAGGGGAGTGGAAGGCGCCACCGACCGCGAGCTGTGTCGCTCGTCGAAAGCCCAATTCCCGGTGGCGTGCGAGTACGTCGTCGAGTCCCGATCTGGTGCCACTCACGACGATCTGACCGGTCCCGTTGATGTTGGCAACCCACACCTTGTCGAGATCGTCGATAGAGGCGCGCGCACCTTCGTCCCCGCCCATGAGAGCGACCATGGATCCTTCCGACTGTTTCGCTGCGCGCGCCATGGCGGCCCCGCGCACGCCAATGAGTCGTGCGCCGTCGTCGATCGACAGCAAACCCGAGGCCACGAGTGCCGAAAATTCGCCGAGACTATGTCCGAGTAAGTACTTCGGTTTTATGCCGAGGTCCACGAGCTCCAGGTAGCCGATCGTCGAGAGGGCAAACGTGGCGATTTGAGCGCGATCGGTACGTACGATTTCGTCGTCGCTGGCGGTCAGCAGCAGGGATTCGACGTCAATGCGAGCGGCGTCACTAATGCGGGCAACTTCGCTCCAATGACGAGACGAGCGCCACGGTATGCCCGCGCCGCCCGAAAGTGAGCCCTGACCGGGGAAGAGAACGACGACGTCGTCGCGAAAAAGATTGTTCGACGTTTCGGACATCTACTAAAGGTAACAGCGTGCCCGGAGTGGGACTCGAACCCACACACCCTCTCGAGTAAAGACTTTTGAGGCCTCCGCGTCTGCCAATTCCGCCATCCGGGCTGCGGCGTCCAACGTAGCAGGAACCCTAAGGTTACGAGGATGAGGGCGACACTGTGGCAACAGGACGTTCACTTTCGCACCACCATCGACGCCGCGAGTCAACGTCACGCGAGCCGTTCGCGCCTCTTTCTCGAACTGGAACACGACGGCGTTACCGGCTACGGCGAAGTCGCGCCGCAGCCGCGCAACCTGAACGGCGACGCGGGAGTGTCCAACGTGATCGACGAAGTGCGGTGTTTCGTGCTACCTCAACTCGTCGACATTCTGGATCGAGAAGGGGTGCTGCCGCAGTGGAGCCGCATTGCGAGAATCGCCGGTTCGCGCCCGGCGAGTAACCCGGCGGTGGCCCTGCTCGAAATGGCGTTGCTCGACCGAGAACTTCGCGGGGCGGACCAGGCGATCGCGGATCTGTGGACACCGCTCTTTCACACGCCGCGCCAACTTGCGGTGTCATTACTCGACGCGACGGTTGATTGGGAGGTGGGAAGCGCGGCGCGCGTCCGTGCGAAAACTTCGCCCGGCCCGCCGAGTGAACGCGCACTCGAACAGCTCGACCGACTGCGAGTACCCGTGCTACTCGATTTCAACTGCAGCGCGACGACTATCGACGAAGTCATCGAGCAGGTGCGCTGCGTCCAACGCGTGGCCGAGGTCGCCGCGGTCGAGCAGCCGTTTGCCGTTGGCAACATCATTGAACAGGCTCGACTGGGCGAACAACTCGACGTCGCACTGAGCGTCGACGAGGGCCTGCGATCGTTGGGCGACCTTGCTCAACTCATTCGCTACCGCGCGGCGTCGATCGTGTGCGTGAAGCCGGCACGCGTCGGAGGGCTTGCGAACGCCCGCACGATTATTGCTAAAGCCCACGAGTCGGGCATTCAAACCTACGTCGGCGGTTTCTTCGAATCGCCCTTTGGGCGGCGCGTCAATCACGCATTGGCCGTGAGTTCCCTCGATGAACCGAGTGATCTCGGGGTCGTCGACGTTATTCTCGAAGGCTACGAACGCGAAGTGGACGAGGCGCGTGGGGGATTCAACCTCATTCCGTCGCGCGAGATGCTCGATCACTCGATACTTGTTACGACGGTCTCGGACTCGACGATTTAGACTTGTCTCATGAGTTCACGTATGCACAAGCGACGTCTCGAGGACGTGCAGCGAGAGCTCTCGATGGCCCGAGAGAGCTTGAACGTGCTCGAAGAGCAGGTCGCGGTGTGGAACGACGGCCTCGACGACGCTCGCATTCGCGCGCTCGTTGCCGAAACCCCCCAGCAAGCCCACGATTACGACGAACTTTCGCGCCACGTGTCGGTGGCGAACGCCGAGATGAAACGACGCCTGCAAGAGGTTCGTGAACTTACCGTGGCGCGAGATGAGTTACTCCGTAATTGGACGCCGAAGGAAGAACATGGATAAACGCGTGGTGATCGCCGACGACGAATCGATAATTCGTCTTGACCTGAAAGAGATCCTCGAAGGTGACGGCTACCTCGTCGTGGGCGAAGCGGCCCGCGGTGATGACGCACTCGCGATGATCCGCGAACTCGAACCAGACCTGGCGCTACTCGACGTGAAAATGCCCGGCATCGACGGTATTGAAGTGGCACGAGAACTTCAGGGAACTCACACGATGGTGGTCCTGCTCACCGCCTTTAGTCAGCGCTCGTTGATTGAAAGCGCGCGCGACGCCGGCGTCGTTGCCTATCTGGTCAAACCATTTCGCAGTAGCGAAATCCTGCCGAAATTAGCGGCACTACTGAGTCCCAGCCTCCACGCAGAGCACGAATCGTCCGACGTGAGTCACGTTGACGACAAGATTGAAACCCGCGAGATTGTCCAGCGGGCGAAAGAAATCTTGATGGAACAGCGGGGGCTCGACGAACCCGCGGCCTTCGAAGTGATTCAGCAGTCGGCAATGCGCGCGCGTACGCGAATGCGTGACGTGGCTCAACTCATATTGAAGGGTGAATTCATTGGCTAACGCGCCGTCGGATCGGCGTCCGCTGCTACTGCTCGACGGCATGTCGCTGGCCTTTCGTGCTTTTTTTGCGCTACCGCCCGATATCAAGACCTCCTCGGGACTCGTCACGAACGCGTTGCACGGATTTGCCGCCATGGTCGTCTCGCTCGTACAGAGCCAGCGTCCTCGGGCCATCGCGGTGGCCTTCGATCTCCCCGGGGGGACTTTTCGCGACGCGATGTCCGAGGACTACAAGGGCGGGCGCGCCGAGACTCCGCCCGAAATCGAGCACCAGTTTGAACTCATCAAGAATTTCTGCGAGGCCCTGCACATCCCGGTGATCGGGGCCACGAACTTTGAGGCCGACGACGTTCTCGCGACGATGGCGACCTGGGGGCGCGACGAAAAGATTCCTGTCATCGTCGTGTCGGGCGACCGCGACACGTTCCAACTCGTCGAGGACCCGTTCGTTAAGGTCCTCTACAACCGCCGTGGCGTCTCGGACTATTCGCTCTACGACGAAGCCGGCATCGTCGAGCGCTGCGGCATCGAGCCGAATCGGTACCCGTTACTCGCGGCCCTTCGCGGCGACACGTCGGACAATCTGCCCGGCGTGCCCGGCGTGGGCGAGAAGACGGCCGCCAAACTCTTTGCCCAGTACCGCGACTTCGACGACCTGTACGCACACCTCGACGCGCTAACCCCGAAACTTCGTGAGAACCTCGCGACCTTTGAAACTCGAGCGCGTAACAACGAAAAAATGATGCTCCTCATTCGCGACGTGCCGCTCGACTTCTCACTTTCGGATATCACGCTCGGGGGATGGAATCGCGATGAGGTCGCCACATTTTGCGAGCGTTTCGAAATGAACACCATGCGCACGAGGCTCGAGAAACTGATGAAGGACGGTCTGCTGGGTGAACCGGCCACCGGCGACGCCGCGCCGAAGGCCCCCGCACCGGCCCCGGCACCGGCCCCGGCCAGGGCCATTGTCCAAAGTGCCAACTCGGTGGCCGAGGTACTTGCGCTGACGACTCGTCCGATTGTTGCCTACCGCAATTCCCGGGTCGCGGTCTACGATCCCGTGACGTCGTCGGTGGTGGTTGCGGACATCGACGAACTGCTCGCGTCACTCGGCGACGTCGCACTGAGCGGTCACGACCTGAAAGAGCTCTACCGGATCGCGTCGGAACGCGGCATCGATATTGCCGAACCGGCCGACGATACGGCGATCATGGCATTCCTGCTCGATGCCATAAGTGGTCGCTACGACCTCGCCGACGTTGCCCATCGGTTCCTCGATGAGTCCATCGGATCCAGCGCGCCCTCACTCTTTGACGCGACGTCCGACGAGGCGACGCTCGTGGGCGAAGTCCAGTTAATTGCGAGGCTCCGCGATCACCTTCGTGCAGAAATTGAGCGCTGGAAACTTAATTTCGTGTACGAACAGATTGAGCTGCCGCTCGTCATGGTGCTGGGTCATATGGAAGCCCGCGGAATTCGAGTTGACCGTGACCTACTAACGAAGATTGCGGGGGAGTTCGCCGCGGAGGCGAGCGCCCTCGACCAGCAGATTCAATTGGTCGCGGGCCACGAATTCAAAGTCAATTCACCCCAACAACTGCAAACCGTGCTCTTTGACGAACTGGGTCTGAAGGCGGTGAAGAAGATCAAGTCGGGTTACTCGACCGACGCGGCGAGCCTCGAAGCCATCGCGAGTGAGCACCCGATCGTGCCTCTCATACTGCGCTACCGCGAAGTGGAGAAGCTACGTGGCACCTACGGGCCACCACTCATTAGTGCGGTGGGTCCCGACGGTCGCATTCACGCAACGTTCCACCAGACGGTGGCTCGCACCGGACGACTCTCGTCGGACAATCCGAACTTGCACAACATTCCCGTCCGCAGTCAAGAAGGTCGGCGGCTGCGTTACGCGTTCGTGCCGAGCGAGGGCTGGCAGTTGGCGGTGTCGGACTACAACCAGATCGAACTGCGAATTCTCGCGCACCTTTCTCAGGACAGTGGACTGCTGGGGGCGTTCGCGTTCCACGAAGACGTGCATCGCACGATCGCCGGTTCGGTTTTTGGCGTCGCGCCCTCTGACGTCAGCGCCGAACAACGCGAACAGGCCAAGGCCGTCTCCTACGGTCTCGCTTACGGCATGGAGGCCTACGGGCTGAGCCAGCGACTCGGCGTGAGCGTGAGCGCCGCCAAGGAGGTCATGGACAAGTATTTCGCGGGCTTTCCGTCGCTGCGCGCCTACATGGACGCAACGATCAGTGAGATTCGCAGCCAGGGATTCTCGCGCACCGAATTAGGGCGGATTCGACCGTTCCCCGATCTCGCGACCGCGAGTGGACCGCAACGTCAGGCGGCCGAGCGTCAGGCGATGAACGCCGGTCTCCAGGGGCTCGCGGCTGACGTCTTTAAGTCGGCGCTCGTACGGCTTGATCGTCAACTGCGCAGTGAAAACCTGCGGGCTCGGCTTATCTTGCAGGTCCACGACGAAGTACTCGTCGAGGCGCCGCCCGAAGAGAGGGAGCGAGTAGGCATCGTCATTGTTGACGCGCTGACCCACGCCGCGACGCTCAGCGTCCCGCTGGAGGTTTCGCTGCACTGGGGTGACAATTGGGCGACGGCCAAGGGCTAAATAGCCCGGTGCTACAATTGCTCTCTGGGTTTGCACCGGTAGACCCAGTCCCTACTGTCTAGTTGACCCCGGTGCGGTCGTTTGAAGGAAGTACGCATGTCGGACGGCACCAGCCTCCTCTCCCCAATTCAGATGGGGACCTTTGACGAGGACGGCAATTATGTCCCTCGCGTCATCACCGAAGACAACATGGTCGGTACCGATCTCGCCACCTTGGTGGGCGACAGTGTCCTCGAATTCGAAGACGGTGACCTCGTCACGGGCACCGTAGTAAAGATCGATCACGACGAAGTCTTGCTCGACATTGGTTTTAAGTCCGAAGGCGTCATTCCGGCGCGCGAACTTTCTATTCGCAACGACGTCGATCCCTCCGAGATTGTCTCGATGGGCGAGCGTGTTGAGTGCCTCGTGCTGCAAAAAGAAGACAAGGAAGGGCGACTCGTCCTCTCCAAGAAGCGCGCACAGTACGAAAAGGCGTGGAGCAACATTGAAGCGTTGAAGAACCGCGACGAGGTTGTGAAGGGTGTGGTCATCGAGGTCGTCAAGGGCGGTCTCATTGTCGACATTGGACTTCGGGGCTTCTTGCCCGCCTCGCTCGTTGAGCTTCGCCGCGTGCGCGAACTCCAGCCGTACATCGGAAAAACGGTGGAAGCGAAGATCATCGAGCTCGACCGTAACCGCAATAACGTCGTGCTATCGCGCCGCGCGTGGCTCGAAGAGACGCAAAAAGAGCAGCGGGGAGATTTCTTGTCGAACCTCAAGCCCGGCGAACGCCGTCACGGGGTTATCTCCTCGGTCGTCAACTTCGGCGCGTTCGTGGACCTCGGTGGCATGGACGGACTCATTCACGTCTCGGAACTCAGTTGGAAGCACATTGATCACCCGAGCCAGGTCGTTGCCGTCGGCGACGAAGTCGACGTTGAAGTATTGGACGTCGACTTCTCCAAAGAGCGCATTTCGTTGTCGCTCAAGGCCACGCAGTCCGACCCCTGGCAGGTCTTCGCCGACAGCCACGCGGTCGACCAACTGGTCTACGGACGGGTCACCAAGCTCGTGCCATTTGGCGCATTCGTTCAGGTCGGTGAGGGCATTGAGGGCCTCGTGCACATCTCGGAGATGGCGGCGCACCACGTCGAGTCACCCGATCAGGTCGTGACGGCGGGCGAAGAGCTATGGGTCAAAATTATCGAGCTCGACACCGCCCGTCGCCGCATCAGCCTGTCGATCAAGCAGGCCGCTGAGGGTGGCGAAGTATCCGAAGAGTACCGTGAGGCATTCGGTAGCCACGCCTACGACACCGAAGGCAATTACATTGGCGGCATTGAGTACGGCGAGTTCACTCCCGAGACCGAAGCGCAGGCCGCCTGGGCCGAGTACGCGGTGGAAGTCTCTGGAAAGAGCCCCGACGGAGAGTCCGACGATGAGTCGTCGGCGATCACGGCGCACAGTGACGAACCGGTTGGCGATGAAGCGCACGACTCCGCCGCCGAGCCACCAACAGACGAATAGTCGAATAGAGCGACCGCCCTCCACTTCAATGTGGCCGGGGGTCGTTTTTTCGTTCTCGGGTCGTGGGGTTCGATCTCGTCGCCGCCCGACGACCATCGGGAGAGCGATCGCGAACGACACCACTCCGGGGAATCGGCCGCTGCGGAGCGCGGGACATGCGAACCGTATCGGTGTGGACGCATAGCGGCTACTACGCCGCGCGCGTCGCGTCACCGTAGCGATAACGGCGAGTGGTCAAATGACCGTTAGACGCGCGAAATTGTTAACGGGTAGTGACAGGCAACTTGATGACCGGGAGCGATCTCCTGGGGTAGGGGCTCTTCGGTGGCGCACCGCTCGGTGGCGTTAGGGCAGCGCGTTCGAAACCGGCAACCGCTGGGCGGGTTCATGGGGCTCGGCGGTTCGCCTTCGAGGACTTGGCTGTGCATTGGTGAATCGGGGTCCGCTTCGAGGGCGGCGCCCAGCAGGAACTTCGTATACGGGTGCGCCGGTTCGTCGTAGAGAGTGTCGGCCGGACCAATTTCGCAGATTTTGCCGAGGTACATCACCGCCACTCGGTCACTCACGTTTTTCACCACCGCGAGGTCGTGGGCAATGAACAGCAGCGTGAGGCCATATTCGGCCTTCAGGTCCTCGAGAAGGTTCAGTATCTGGGCCTGCACCGAGACGTCGAGTGCCGACACCATTTCGTCACAGATCAGCAGCTTCGGTCGCATCGCGAGTGATCGCGCAATGGAAATTCGTTGACACTGGCCGCCGGAGAACTGACGGGCGTAACGATTTCCGTAGACCTCCGGATCGATGCCGACTTTATTCAAGAGGTCACTCACGAGCGCGTCGCGCTCGGGCCCCTCCACCCTCTTCCAGCAGTCGAGTGGTTCGGCGACAATGTCCTTCACTCGGCGTCGGGGATTGAGCGAACTGATCGGATCTTGAAAAATCATCTGCATGTGCGTTCGAACGTTGCGCAGTGACCGTCCGGACTGTTTGGTGATCTCCACGCCCTGCAGTTCAATGGTGCCGCTCGACGGCTCGACGATGCGCATGAGCGCTTTACCGGTCGTCGATTTACCACAGCCCGATTCACCGACCAGCCCGAGAGTCTCGCCCTCGAAGATGTCGAAACTAACGCCCGCGACGGCGCTGACGCTGCGCGTTCCGTGACCGAAGGTGACCTTTAGATCGCGAACCTTGAGTAACGCGGTACGTTCGTCGGTCATTGGGTGGGCCCTCGTTCTGTGGTCAGTGGATTCCAGCACGCAAACATGTGGCCCGGTTCAACGGCCTCGCGCAGTTCCGGGCGCTCTTCGTGACACCGCTCCGTCGCGTAGGCGCAGCGCGGAGCGAAACTACAACCCTTCGCCAGCTGGAGAAGATTCGGTGGTCGTCCCGGGATCGTCGAGAGACGGGTGTGCGAATGATTCGAGACCTTGGGTGAACTCTCGAGGAGCGCTCGGGTGTAGGGCATGCGGTGATTGGAAAAGACCTCTCGGGTAGTGCCGATCTCGACAATTCTTCCCGCGTACATGACAATAATCCGCGAGGTGCGTGTTGCCACGACGCCGAGGTCGTGGGTGACCAGGATGACCGACATCTTCATCCGATCCTTCAACTCGTCCAGCAAGTTCAGAATCTGCGCCTGAATAGTGACGTCCAGTCCGGTCGTCGGCTCGTCGGCGAGGAGCAACTTCGGCGAACAGGCGAGGGCGGTCGCAATCACGACTCGTTGGCGCATGCCGCCGGACAACTGACCGGGGTAGGCGCTATAGCGTTCGACGGGTGACGGGATCCCC
>JBBQGY010000034.1:0-13195 GCA_038323435.1 Acidimicrobiales bacterium | reverse complement strand
ACTGCTCTTTGACGTAATGGCCGGTCCGGTCAGTGGTGATCCGAGCGCTCCGCCGAAGTCGCTGGTCGCGCAGTTGGTACGTCACGACGCTCGCCCCATCACCCTTATTGGTGCAGAACGGACGTCACCGCTTGGTCCGTTAGCTGACGGTGTGCGATCGTCGTTTCTTGACGCAGTGTCCGCCTTCGCCGATCTAGTGAATTCACCCGTGCAGTGGATCGATCCGGTGGACTTCTTTCTTAACGGCGATCCCGATCTCGATTGGTTCACTGTCACCACCGCTGAACACGTCGCGGCGCTCGGACGCGAATGGGTGCAATCACACATGGACGAGTTCCACGTCGCCACCCAGGAGTACCTGTCGACTGGACTGCTCGTCACGGCCGAGCAGTACCTCGACGCACGGCGGCGCCGGTACCTCTACGTGCGAAGAATGGACGAACTACTCGGCGAACACGGACTGCTGCTCACGCCCACGGTGGCGAGCGAAGGTTGGTTGGCCGACGGTCGCCTCGACGCCGATGCCTCCGTGCACGGACTGCCACCCGAGGTCTATTCGACCGCGATGCAAAACGTGACCGGTCACCCGGCCCTCACCGTGCCCTTCGGTACGCTGCCCACGGGGCTGCCATTCGGCCTTCAGATCACTGCGGCGCACTTTCACGACTACCGATTGCTCGACATCGCGGCCGCTGTTCAATCCTCGTATCCCTGGGCGAGGACCGCGCCGGGTTACGAGCCTTTATCCGACGTGCTTGACGTCAATTGACCGGTCCCTGATCGTTGTCATGTCGCGCGTTCAACGGGTCGCCACCGAGCACGTTGCGTGCATCGACCGACCACGAACTCGGTGTCAATCGCCCTGCCCCATTCTTCAATAGATTTGGCTCATGGGTTACTACGACAAGTACGTCGTCCCGCGTCTCGTGAATATCGCGTGCGGCTCGCGTGCGATCACGTCGTGGCGCGAGAAAGTGTGCGGGGGTCTCTTCGGTGATGTGCTCGAGATCGGCTTCGGCACGGGTCACAACGTGCCGTACTACCCACCGGATGTGAACCGAGTTATCGCCGTCGAGCCGTCCGATCTCTCGTGGCGACTCGCATCCACTCGCATCGCCGCGTCGCCCGTCTCCATTGAGCGAAGTGGTCTCGACGGCCAACGCCTTTCGCTCGACGCCAACACCTGTGACAGTGCATTGGTGACCTTTACTCTTTGCACCGTGCCCGATCCGTCATTGGCCGTGATGGAGATTGGGCGCGTCCTCAAGCCAGGTGGGCAACTTCACTTTCTTGAGCACGGCATTGCACCAGATTCGACTATCGCTCGCTGGCAGCGAATTCTCGACCCATTAGAGTTTCGCGTCGCTGATGGTTGCCACCTAACCCGTAATCCGCTGTCCATTGTGCAAGAGGCCGGCTTTCGAATTACGTGGACACAACAACGTTACGCAAAAGGTCCTAAGCCCTGGAGCTATTTCAGTGTCGGACGGGCCACTCGAACAAATTAGGTGCGCAGTGGTGAGAAGCGGGCGGTGAAGTGTCGCAGTGCCGTAGGCGCGTCGACGATGCGATAACCACGCAAGTCGCCGGCCTTGGAGGCGACGTCACGACAGACCTCGATGACGTAGTCAATATGGCTTTGGGTGTAGGTCCGACGAGGGATCGCGAGTCGCACGAGGTCGAGTGGCGCCGGTACCTCGGTGCCGTCGGGTTGCAAACCAAACATCACTGTCCCGATTTCGCACGATCGGATTCCTCCGGCCTCGTACAGGGCCACGGCGAGCGCCTGGCCCGGATACGCCAGTGGCTCGATGTGCGAGAGCAGGGCTCGAGCGTCGAGGTATACGGCGTGCCCACCGATGGGCCGCACGACGGGGATGCCCGCGGCGATGAGAGCGTCACCCAGGTAGGCCGTCGACTGAATGCGGTAGCGCAGGTAGTCGTGGTTGACGACCTCGGACAGACCTTGGGCGATGGCCTCGAGGTCACGACCGGCGAGACCGCCGTAGGTGGGGAAACCCTCGGTGAGGATCAGTACCTCGCGACAGCGCTGGGCAAGCTCCGCGTCATTCATCGCGAGCCACCCGCCAATGTTGGCGAGGCCGTCCTTCTTCGCGCTCATGGTCATACCGTCGGCGAGTGAAGCGATCTCGCGCACGATATCGGCGACGTCGCGCTCGGACTGGCCCGCCTCGCGCTCGCGGATGAACCAGGCATTCTCCGCGAAGCGACAGGCGTCGAGGAAGAGCGGCACCGCGTATCTGTCGCAGACCGCGCGCACCGCGCGCAGGTTCTCGAGCGAGACCGGCTGTCCTCCCCCGGAGTTGTTGGTAATCGTGACGAAGACAACGGGGACGTCGTCACGGCGTTGAGCGAGCAGTTCGTCGAGGCGGCCCACGTCCATGTTCCCCTTGAAGGGGTGGGGGTTCGATGGGTCGTGGCCCTCGGGGATAACGAGGTCGATCGCCTCGGCTCCGGTCGCTTCGACGTTGGCCCTCGTCGTGTCGAAGTGGGTGTTGTTCGGAATCACCTTCCCCACTCCGCCGATAACGCTGAACAGAATTTTCTCCGCGGCGCGGCCCTGGTGCGTTGGAATCACGTGAGGGAAGGGGAAGAGTCGCTGGACACTCTCGAGGAATCGGAACCACGACGGTGATCCGGCGTAGCTCTCGTCGCCGTGCTGGATGGCCGCCCACTGGTCGCGCGACATCGCCCCCGTCCCGGAGTCGGTGAGCAAATCGATGAGCACGTCTTCGGCGCGCAGCGCGAAGAGGTTATAACCGGCAACGTCGAGGGCCGCCCGTCGCTCGTGCGCCGTGGTCATCCTCATCGGCTCGACCGAGTGAATGCGGAAAGGTTCGATAATCGTTTGGTAGCCCATGGGACCCATCTTGGTGCATCAGCACCGAGATCGACCGCGGCGGACTCTTCGACGGGCGTGGCGCTCGGCGCCGCCAGTAATTCGAGAGCGTGCTCGACCGTCGCGTTAGGTCGCGAGCATCCTCGAGTTGGCGCGAGCGAGTGCCGACTACTGCGAACCCTTCAACAGCGAGTTCCGACGAGACAACTCACTCCACGACCTCGGCTCGAACAAATTCGAAGATCCACAATTAACTACTACCCTGACCCGACTCACGCAAACGTGGAAAGGCCGCGGTGGATACCGCAAAAAGCAGTCCCAACGGGATTCGAACCCGTGCCTCCACCTTGAGAGGGTGATGTCCTAGGCCACTAGACGATGGGACCATGAGCAGAGGAGAGCGTGGAATCGCTCTCCTCTTCTCGCTCGGGGGCAAGGACTCGAACCCTGAATAACTGGACCAGAACCAGTTGTGTTGCCAATTACACCACCCCCGAAGGGCTCGGAAATCCTACCCGAGAAATCGAATGAGCGGCCAGAGCCACACATTCCGCATTAATTCACCGTTGTCAACGAGCTCAGTCGTCCGTAGCCAATGATGCGACCAACACCGACGGCGAGCGTCTCTTTGGCGTAGTACTTCCACAACGAGAATTTGACAGTTGGTGAGTTACCAACCGGTGACGAATAGGGAGTCAGTCCCTGTGACGAGGCAATCGCCATGGCCCGGTCTTCGTGAAACGGGTCCGTCACGCACAGCACCGTCAGAACATGGTGGGCGTGCAATTGGGGCACGACCGTCGCGACGTTCTGCCAGGTGTCAATGCCCGAACCAATCAATATGTGTGACGCAGGTACCCCGTGGGATTCGAGAAATGTCGCCGAGACACCGGCTTCGGTGTAGACGTCGCCCTTGCGCTTGCCGCCAGTGACGGCAATCCACGGCGCACGATGTTGTTGCCAGAGCACCAACGTGTGGTTAAGACGGGCGCGAAGTTCGGCCGACGGTGCGCCGTTGTCCTCGGTCGTGCCAAAGACGAGGATGGCTTGGGCGTGGCGGTTCGAATGTTCGTGACCCGTGAGCCAAATTTGGATGAACGTGACGGCGAAGTAGATCACTAACAGGCTCACCAACGCTGACACGATACGCAACAGGAGTCGCAGAGGTGCGAAGATCACGCGCCGGCGCGAACTAACGCGTCACGAAGTCGCTTGAGTGTCGCGTCGCGACCGAGAAGTTCGAGGGACTCAAAGAGTGGCGGACCGACCGACGAGCCGGTCACCGCGCACCGAATCGGCGCCTGGCTCTTTCGAAGTGGCAGTCCGAGTGACTCACCGAGCGCCAGAGTCGCGTAGTGGAGCAGATCGGCTCGCCATTCAACGACTTCGTAGGACCGAATCGCCGAGCGCAACAGCTCGGGCGCCGTCGGGTCGTTTCGAACGGTCTTGTCGAACGCGGCGTCGTCGAATGCGACGTCGTCGACGAAGAAGAACTGCACCATCGACGGCACTTCGCCGAGGGTGGCGACGCGTTCTTGGACGAGGTGGGCGACCTTGTAAAACAGTGTTTCGTCGAACTGCTCTTCGGTCCAGGGCGCGTCGCGATCGCTCGGTCGCCACGCACTCGACCACGGCTGCACCCACGGGGCGCAGCGCCGTACGAATTCGCCGAGGGAGAGGGCTCGAATGTATTCACCGTTCATGTGCGTCAACTTCTTCACGTCAAAGAAGGCCGGCGAATGGGCAACGTCCTCGAGGCGAAACTGCTCGATCATCGTGGCGAGCGCAACGATCTCTTCGTCCCCGCGAGGGCTCCAACCGAGCAGCGCCAAGTAATTCACGAACGCCTCGGGCAGATAGCCCTGATCCTCGTACGACTCAACGGCCACCGGATCTTTGCGCTTGGACAGTTTCTTTCTTTGCTCGTTGACGAGCATTGGCAAATGCGCGTACAACGGGAGCGCCACCGACGCCACGCCGTCGCATTCGTTGAGGGCTTCCCACATCAACACCTGCTTGGGTGTCGTGGGCAGTAAATCCTCCCCGCGAATGACGTGCGTGATGTTCATGCTGCGATCGTCGACGGCATTGGCCAGAGGGAACAGCACGACGCCGTTCGATTTCACCACAATGAAATCTTCGTAACTGTCGTGGGGGAACGCGACGTCGCCGCGAATGATGTCGTGCACGATCGTCGTGCCGTCGTCGGGTACGCGAAAACGCAGTGCCGTCTGGTCCGTGCGCGCCACGTGACGATCGCGGCAGTAACCGTCGTAGCCGGGCGTCGCGTTGCCCTTGATCCGCTCGTCGATCGCTTCTCGGGTGCAGTCACAGGCGTAGAGGTACCCGTGGGCGAGCAGCGCGTTCGCCGCGGCTACGTGGTCACTCAGTAGATCGCTCTGCAAAAACGGGCCTTCGTCGAAGTCCAGTCCGAGCCAGCGAAGTGCCGAAATGATGCCGTCGTGCCATTCGTCGCGGTTCCGCTCTACGTCGGTGTCCTCGATGCGCAGCACGAAGGTGCCGCCGCTCTGGCGTGCAAAGAGCCAGTTGAAGAGGCTCGTGCGCGCTGAACCAACGTGGAAGTAGCCCGTGGGTGAGGGCGCGAAGCGGACGCGAGGCCCGGACATCAATTACTCCCCGAGAGAGATGGCGCCGTTCGGACAACTGGCCACCGCTTCGGACAACTTGTCGTCATACTCGGGTCCGGGATTTTCGTTCAGTACGTAGAGGAAGCCGTCGTCGCGCACTTCAAATACTTCGGGAGCGATGCTCATGCAGACGGCGTTACTCGTACAGAGGTCGTAATCGACGATTACTTTCATAAGACTCCTTGATGAGAACCGGTACCCATCGTAGTTCCAGAGGCCCCACTAGGTCCGCTGCCTACACTACGAAAGGTCTAGTGGAAGAGGTTCTCATGAAAAAACGTGCACTCGGTTCGTTACAGGTCTCCGAGGTTGGAATTGGTTGTAACAATTTCGGCGCACGTCTCGATCAAGATGCGACAACCGACGTCGTGCTCTGCGCACTGGACGAAGGCATCAACTTCTTTGACACCGCGGACATTTACGGGGCGACGAAGTCCGAAGAGTTTCTCGGTCGAGCTCTCGGAAGTCGACGCGACGAGGCCGTCGTCGCTACGAAATTTGGCATGCCGATCGACGACCAGCATTTTGGCGCCAGTCCTACGTACGTCGCACAGGCCTGCGAGGACTCGCTGCGGCGCCTCGGTACCGACTACATCGATCTCTACCAACTCCACTTTCCCGACGACACCGTACCCATCGACGACACCATCGCGGCCCTGCACCAACTGATCGCGCAGGGCAAGGTCCGCGAGATCGGATGTTCCAATCTCAACGTGCCCCAACTCAACGAGGCCCGCGTCGGCGCCGGTGACGGTCCGTACTTCGTATCGGTACAGAACCAGTACTCGCTACTCGCTCGCGAACCCGAGCGCGACGGCGTGCTCGACGCGTGCGACTCATTGGGTCTCGGTTTCCTCCCCTTCTACCCCTTGGCCAACGGTCTGCTGACGGGCAAAGTGCTGCCCGGTCAACCCATCCCCGACGGCAGTCGACTCGCGAAAATGGCACCGGATCGGGCCGTGCACTGGTTGAGCAACGAGTTCCAGGGCCGCGTCGGTGCACTGGTGCAGTACGCCGACGAAATTGAAGTACCAATACTCTCGCTCGCGTTCTCGTGGCTCCTCAGTCACTCCCAGGTGTCGAGCGTCATCGCCGGCGCGTCCAACCCCGAGCAGGTTCGCGCGAACGCGACTTCCGTACGACCGCTGACTACTGACGTCGTCGCGATGTTAAATGTGCTGAGCGACTAACTCGCCTTGACCGCGGCGACCATCTTCGTGAGGGTGTCCTTCGCGTCACCGAAGACCAGCGTGGTCTTGGGGTTGTAGAGCAGTTCGTTCTCGATCCCCGCAAATCCCGGACGCATCGATCGTTTCAAGAACACCACGTTCTCGGCGAGGTCGGCGTGAATGATCGGCATGCCGTAAATCGGTGAGCTCGGGTCGTCGGTTGCCGCCGGGTTGACGGTGTCGTTCGCACCGACAATGAGTGCGACGTCAGCGGTCTGCAGTTCGGAGTTCGCTTCGTCCATCTCCACGAGCTGCTCGTACGGCACGTTCGCCTCGGCGAGCAGCACGTTCATGTGACCGGGCATTCGGCCGGCCACCGGGTGGATCGCGTAAAAGACTTCGATGCCCTTGGACTCGAGTAACTCGCCGAGTTCGCGCAGTACGTGTTGGCCCTGGGAGACCGCCAAGCCGTAGCCCGGGATGAAGACCACGCGACTCGCGAAACCGAGCAAGATCGCCACGTCCTCGGGGCTGCCCGAACGCACCGTCGCGCCGTCGTCGCGGGTCGTCGCGCCACTCGCGGTGACGTTCGATCCGAAGGCCGAGAACAGCACGTTCGACAAGCTGCGACCCATGGCCTTACTCATCATCCTCGTCAGTAACAGACCCGAGGCACCCACCAATGTTCCCGCCACGATCAGCAGGTTCGATCCGAGCGTAAATCCCGAGGACGCCACCGCGAGACCGGTGAAGGCATTCAGTAGTGAGATCAGTACCGGCACGTCCGCACCGCCAATCGGCAGCACGAAGATCACGCGAGGACGAGAGAGATGACGAGGAGAATCCACAACAGCGGCGTTGACGCGGTGATGAGGATTGCCACGATCAGGCCAACGGCGCCCACGCCAAACAGTCCATTGATCAGTTGCTGTCTGGGGTACGTAATGGGCCGACCGGTCATCAGTTCCTGAAGTTTCGCGAACGCAATGGCCGATCCGGCAAAGGAGAACGTACCGATCAGAACCCCGAGCAACACTTCTAACGTGACGTAGGTCGCGGGGTGGCTGCCCTTGATGTGGAGGAACTCGGTCATCGACACGAGCGACGCGGCGCCGCCGCCCACACCGTTGAAGATTGCCACCAACTGCGGGATGGCCGTCATCTTGATGTAGCGAGCAGTGGGGACCGCGACGATGAGTCCAATAAGCATGGCGAGCAGAATCAGCCAGACGTGGTGAAGGGCGTGACCGTCCACGTAGCGAAAGAACGTCGCCACGATCGCGACGAGCATGCCGAAGGCCGCGAGAATGTTGCCCCGTCGGGCGTGCTTGGGACTACCCAGTCCCTTCAGCGCTAAGACGAAAGTCGTGGCCGAAAATAGGTACAACAGGTCAATAAACGTTCCGCGACTCACCGAGCCACCTCGGCAGTCTGGGTCTCTTTGGGCTTGGTGGCCTTGGGCTTGAACATCTCGAGCATGCGGTCGGTGACGACGAATCCGCCCACCACGTTCATGGTGGCGAGAATGACCGCGAGGAATCCCAACACTTCTTCGATATTTGAATTGGCTCCACCGAGCACGCGCATCGAACCAACGAGGATGACGCCGTGGATGGCGTTGGAACCACTCATGAGCGGCGTGTGCAGGATGCTCGGAACCTTGGCGATGATCTCGATGCCGACAAACGCGGTCAACATGAGGACCGTCGCGTACTGCAGTAGGGCGTTACCCATCAGACGTTCTCCTTCACCTGCGGCGTGATCGCCACGTGGGCGACGCCCAACGCTTCGGCGGTCGGTGCGTGATTGATCGCCCCGTCGCGCGCCACGGTGACGCCTATCACCACTTCGTCGTTCCAATCGGGAGCGAGTTGTCCCTTACTGCCGAGCAGGACCAGCAGTTTGAGCACGTTGTTCGCGAACATGAAACTGGCGCTCGCCCCCATCTGCGACGGCGGATTCGCGAGGCCGACGATGCGCACGCCGTGGTGTTCGACGACGTCGCCCACCTTCGTGAGTTCGCAGTTACCGCCACCGTCGGCGGCCATGTCGATCACGAGTGATCCTTCACCCATCGCCTCGACCATGGGGACCGTGACGAGAATCGGTGATTTTCGTCCCGGTACGGCAGCGGTCGTAATCACAATGTCGGCGTTGGCGACTTCGCTGAGGAGCGCCGCCTGTTGCTGGGTGCGCTCCTCGTCGGTCAACTCGCGGGCGTACCCGCCCGCGGCGTCGGCGGTCACGCCGAGCTGGACGAACACCGCGCCCGCCGATTCGGCCTCTTCCTTCGCCGCCGAACGTACGTCGTAGGCCCGCACCTTCGCACCGAGCCGCTTACTCGTCGCAATGGCCTGGAGTCCGGCGACGCCCACTCCCATGACCAAGACCTTCGCCGGGCGAATCGTGCCCGCGGCGGTGGTCAGCAGTGGAAAGAAACGGTCGAAGTACGACGCGCCCGCGAGCGCGGCGCGATATCCCGACACGGTGGCCTGCGAGGAGAGTGCGTCCATGTACTGAGCACGCGAAATACGAGGGAGAAGATCGAAGGAAAGAATCGTTATTTTGCGGTCGTTCAGGACTTTCACAACGTCCTGGGCGAGCAGGGGCGAAAGAAACGACAGGTGCGCCGAACCTTCGAGCAGGTGACCCGCTTCGTCGATCGTCGGTGGATTCACCCGAAGGTTCAGGTCACCGCTCGGCGCGTCAACGACGCTGGCCCCGACCGCGGTATACGCCTCATCGGTGAAGTGCGCACGTTCGCCAGCGCCGCGTTGCACCAACACGTCCCAACCGTCGCTGACGAGGGTCTTCACGGCATCGGGGGTGAGTGCGACACGCGTCTCGCCCGCGCGCGACTCCTTATAAAGCGCAATTTTCATATCTAGTTTCTAGCAGCCCGTCACAAAATGACCTTCGGGACTTAGTGCCCATTATGCGCGCTCGCTGGGCAATGCGACGCCGACCTACGTCACACGACTCGTGTAGAACGTTCCCATGGAACCATTCATCGCCACGATGACGTCGCGTGCGGGAAACTGGGGAGTTGAGGGTACCGACGAGGGCATTACCCGTATTTATATGCCCGGGGAGAAGCGACGGGTATCGAAGGGAACGCCGCCGCGAGTGGTCGCCACTGCCGTCGCTCAACTCGACGAGTACTTCAACGGTGCTCGCAAAAAGTTCACGGTGAAGCTCGCGGACGTGAACGCCACGACCTTCCAGCGCGACGTGTGGGACGCGCTGCGCGCTATTCCGTTTGGTCACGTGCACACGTACGGTGACGTGGCCGTCGCGACCAACCGCCCTCGCGCGCACCGCGCCGTCGGTAACGCCAATCACGCAAATCCGTGGCCCATCATCGTGCCGTGCCACCGAGTGGTCGCCGCCACCGGAATCGGTGGCTACGGCGGTGGCGAAACGATCAAGCGCTTCTTGCTCGAACTAGAGGGCGTCCACTACGAATGAGGGTCGACGGGGCGACCCTGACGCGTCTGTACCTTCCAGCGCGTCGACTTCACGCGCTGCTCTTCGCGTTCTGCGAGGCCGGCCAGCCGATGAATGGTCCGCCCGGCCGCCCACAACAGCAATATGGCAAAGGGTATCTCCAAGAGCCCCGCCGACAGTTTGCTGAAGCCGGCGTCACCGCGACGGGCGGTCGTCACGTCGAACCACGCGTCCATAATAAAGAGCGTGGCCAGCATGCTCGCGTAGATGATGAACATCGCCCGGCGACGCCACGCCGTCCACGCGGTGAGCAGCATCAGCACAATCTGGCCAATGTCGAAGCCCACCCAGGCGAGGTCCCAGTGATTGGCCACGTAGTGGGGCGGGAGCCGCAGTCCCAGATAGACGGTCCACAACACTTCGAGTCCCGCCGCGACGATTAAGAAAAACACGAGGCGCTGGCGCGCGGGGCGCCCTTCAACGGGTTGCGAGGCGGACGTTTCCACGATCTGCTACCGCGCGACGACGACGGGTTGGCTGAGCGCCTCGTACATCGCGAGCGCCCCGTTAGCCAGACTTTGACGCTCGTCGTCGTTCAGCACGTCGAAATAGTGTGCGACGCCCATCGACGTGAGTTCTTCGGCTCGCGCCTTCTTCGCCTGGTGATCGTCGGTGACCTCAGGTATTTCGCTCTCTTCGTAGCCGTGCAGTTTGAAGAGGTCGGCGTCTTGGAGATAGATCGCTTCGACCGGTGCGATGCCCGCTTCTCGAACCGCGTCAATGTGCACGCACCCGCGAAGTTCGCGCATCAGGATTGCTCCTAAGTAGGCCGCGTGCACGGGATCGGTCGGCACGGGAAACTGGCGGTAGCCATCGACGAGGAGGTGGTGCCCGCGTTCGACGGCGTTCGCCACCTTGTGCGAGGCCATCGCGAACTCCTTCAGCACGTCACGGTCGACGGCGCCGAACGTTCGATCGGCGAAGCCGTAGGCCGCCTGCACGTAGTCCTGGGCGACGGACGCGGGACTGGCCTTCATTTTGGCTGCGGTCCACATGCGATCGACCGAACGCGGATGAAAGAACGTGAAGGCGGCGGTGACGACGTCGGCGTCGACGTCACCGAGCGTCCCGCCCCGGCCCAGTCCGTAGAACTCGAACGAATTGAGACCCAACTCTTTGGCACGTTCGCGCGTCGCCGCGTCGAAGTAAAACGACATCCCAATGATTTGGATGGGGGTGGCGACCAGGTCGGCGAGTTCAGTGGAGTTCATTCGCTCGACTTTATGCGCCGCGGGCTCGGCGGACAACTACCCGTGAACTACTCGGTACGACCATCTCGCCGGACGCGTAGTTCAATCGTCGAACCCTGCGCCGACTCGACGAAACGGGCCGAACCACCGTGACGCTCGACAATCTCGGCCACGATTGCGAGGCCGAGTCCGGTGCCGCCCGAGTGGCGACTGCGCGCGGGGTCGGCACGCACGAAACGATTGAAGAACCTCGCGCTCTCTGGGACGTCGACTCCTTCGCCGTCGTCCGATACCAGTACGACGGCGAACCGACCGTCGTAGTACGAACCAAAGCGCAACTCGCTCACCGCGTGGCGTCCGGCGTTATCGACCACGTTGCGAATCATCCGTTTGAGCATCGCGGGGTCCCCGGTGACGCGCGTTGGTTGAATCGCCGTTGCGTCCACGCTGAGGGTAGTGAGCGCACGAATTCGCTGGACCTCTTCAAAAATGAGATCGTCGAGATCAACGTCGGTCGCGATGGTGACCACCTGATTCTCGTCGTGTCGGGCCAGCCAAAAGAGGTCGTCAATGAGCACGTCGAGCCGGCGACCCTCGCGCATCACCGTATCGACGACGTCGGGCCAGTTCGCCTTTGCCGGATCGTTCGCCGCACGCTCGGTCGTCGCGAGCAACGTCGTGAGCGGACTGCGAAGTTCGTGGCTGACGTTAGAGACAAACTCCTGTTGAAATTGCGACGACAATTCAAGTCGGTCGAGCATCGCGTTCACGGTCCGCGCCATGCGCGCAATCTCGTCGTCGCCACCCGTCAACGGGACGCGCTGGGTGAGGTCCTGAGCGGCAATCGCGTCGACACGACGACGGATTGACTCAACCGGCGCGAGGGCTAAACCGATTCCGAGCCATATCAAACCTCCCGAAATCAGCAGCAGAAGCGGGAACGAGACCAGGATGCTGACGAGCAGCACATTGACGCTGTGCGAAATGCCCTCGCCGTAAACGAAGCCGAAAATCAGCCCCGGTCCCCGTCGCGTCGAAAGCGGTGCGCCGAGCCCGCCACTGATCTCTGACACGGTGGCGCGCGCTCGCGGCGTCGACACCATTTGGACGCCGACGCCGCTCGGGCTACGCGGGTCGACCACTTGGTGGGCGAGCACCGGCGCGTTCGCAATCGCGGAACTCGCGGCCCACACGTGGGTGCCCGTGAGGTTGGTGACCTGGATCACCACGTCACCTCGCATGGCGAGCACGACGAAATGGTGGGAGTTGGTGTTCGCACGCGAAAGGCGCTGTTGGGTCTGGACAATCTCGCCCTCGACCTGATTCCTCGCCTGGGTCACGAGAGTGTGGTGGACGAGAGTAATGAGTGCGACTCCGGTAAAGGCGAGGATGACGGCAATGGCGACTTCAAAGATCAGCGTCAAACGGGCCCGGATCGAGAGCTGGCGACGCGATGACATCATTCCTCGCGCGCGCAGTAACCGACGCCGCGAACCGTTCGGATGATCGACGACGCCGGTGGTGCATCGATCTTTCGTCGTAGGTAGCCAATGTAGACCTCGACAATATTGGGATCACCGTCGAAGTGCGGACCCCATACGGCGTGAAGAATCTCCGCCTTCGCGATCGTCGCGGGACTGTGGACCATCAAATGCTCGAGTAGCGCGAACTCGCGTGGAGTGAGCGTGACGTCGCGATCATGGCTGAGGACCGATCGACGTATGGGATCAAGGGACACCGGGCCCACTATCAGTTTCTGCGGACGGCCGCGTTCGTGTCGGCGCAACAGGGCGTGTATTCGAGCCACCAGAACCGCTTTTT
>JBBQGY010000033.1:0-13379 GCA_038323435.1 Acidimicrobiales bacterium | reverse complement strand
GAGTGTTGCGACGTAATCGTCACCGAACTCGAGGTTACTTCGCCCTGGCTGCCCGTCGTAATGCTCCACATCAAGTTGCCAACACCTACCGACTTCTTCGACGAGCTCAAAATATTCGATACTGCGACGCTGTCGCGTATGTAGGTATACGTCGTTTGATCATTGGTCTTCGTAATGACCTCTTGACCAAACCCACTGATGAGGGCGATATCGGGCTTCGTCAATTCGAGCGAGGATCCGAACAGCGATCGCAACTTGACGGGCAGCTCAATCCAGCCACCCGTTGACGTCGACGCGGAACGGGCGAAGAGGTGGTTGTCAACGAGACGCACGTCCACGGCCGCGATTGAAAAAACCTGAGGAAAGTCCAATGTCGCCGCAATTGCGTTGGTGGAAAAATTGACGTTGACGTTGGCCGTCAAACTAAACGACTGACCGGTCGACACCGTCACCAAGAGATTGGCCGACTTCGGCGGATAGCCATTGAGGGCTAGATGGTCGCTCACGACGACGGCAGAGTTATGGTCGGTCGCGGCAATCACGACCCCCGTGACCGTGAGGGCTGCGGCGACCACGGCGAGCAGTATCGCTCCGAAGGATTTTCTCACTGCCACAATTCCACCCTAACGTTCGGACGCACCGAACAAATCGAACGATTAGGCGGGTGACTCTTGAAGAAGTTCGACTAAGAGCTCGTGCGAAATGTTACGCCCACTTACGACAAAACCAATCCGCGACGTTGCATCGTGAACCAGATCGTTGGCAATTGCGCCGTACGACGCTGCCGCCGACCCCTCCATCAAGATGCCACTGGTTTCGAGTGATTCACGAACCGCTCGACGAATTACTTGTTCGGGGGCGAGGACAAGGGACACCTCGTGACGAGCAATCAATTCGTTAGTCACGGCGCCCTCGTCACCGCCACCCGCGAGACCGTCGGCAATAGTCGGCAGATGAACGACGTCCTCTATAGGAACGCCACGCAGCACGTGGTACAAGGCCGCGCTCTCTTGGGGTTGCACGCCGGTGACGCGCACATCGTTGCGCCCATGATGATCGCGTGACATCAAGATGCCTGAAATCAATCCGCCGCCACCGACCGATACGACGAGGTGCTCAATCTCTGGAGTTTGCAGCACTATCTCGTCAAAAACGGTCGATTGACCGGCGATCACGTTCGTATCATTAAATGGCGAAATGAACCGAATCGATCGCTGTTCGGCGAGATCCTTCGCGTGAGTTTGCGCGTCGTCGTACGACGAACCGATTTGGATAAGTTCGATGTCAAACTCACGCAACTTTTTAACTTTTGCGACCGAAGCATTCTTTGGCACCACCACGGTGGCGCGAACACCGAGTTTTGTCGATGCGTACGCGATTCCCAGGCCATGATTCCCCGCGGACGCGGTGATCACAGCACCGCTGGGGTCATCGCGGCGGGCGGCGTCAATCGCCGCGAGCGCACCTCGAACCTTGAACGAACCAGTGGGCTGCATACTTTCGAGCTTGGCGAACGCCGGTCGACCCCGCAGCAGAATGGTCACCGTGGGCGTCGCTACGAGGTGGTCGCTGACAATTCGGCGTGCCGCTTCAATCTGTTCTTCGGAGGGGGCTAATACGTTACTGATCATTGTGGCAAGCCTATCTTCCTGCTTAATGACCACTTCTACCTTCAACTAAGGTCGGCGTGTGCACACGATATTTGGTGTCGTTGTCGTCGCCTCCTTCGCCTTCATCGGCACGATGCTCGACAACCTTTTTGCGTTCGCTGCACAACTCGTGGTCACAGATCGAGTGAAGTATCGACGCGTAGGTTGGGCTCAAGCCATCGGCGTCGCGGCCCTCGCTGCGCTCGCCGCGGGAGTCGGTTCGGTGCTGGCCCCAATTCCGTTGGCGTGGATTGGCCTTCTTGCCGTCGTCCCGATCGCACTTGGCGTACACGCGTGGCGTCAGCGCCACCGGCCCCGGAGCGAACAGTTTCGTCGTGGCGCAATTACCACTTTTACCATCACGCTCGCCCTCGGCGGCGACAATCTGGCCGTCTGGATTCCGTTGCTTCGTGCGAATGGTTTCGTTGACGCGATGGTCACCGTCGCTACGTTTGCGGTGTGGGAGATTCTCCTCATCGTGAGCGCGCAGAGAATTGCCGGTCATCCTCGCATTGTGACGTGGGGGGCTCATCACGCTCCGCCACTTATACCGTGGATCTACTTCGCACTCGGCATACTTATCTTGTTCGAATGCGGGATCTTGTAATACGACGAAGTCGGCAATGCTATGAATCCGAGTACTAGCGTTGTTCCGTGTCGAACCGCACTCCTCAGCAAACACTGCGACGTCTCACCATCATTGTCGCCCTCCAGTGGATGGGCGCCACGTTGGGACTTCCCCTGCTCCCTCTGTTTCTCGAACACCGGGGCGGGACGCCCACCATCATTGGCTTCATCATGGCCACCTTTTTTGTCGCCGGTGTGGCCACGCAGTTTGTGCTGGGACGATTAGCCGACAAATTCGGGCGGCGTCTCATACTGTTGGCCAGTCTCATCGTCTACGGACTGGCGAGTATGACGTATCTGCTGCCGATGTCGGCACCATGGTTCGCGTTGGCGCGGGCCGTGCAGGGCGCATCGGCCGGAGCGATCGAAGTGGCGTCGATGTCCGCTGTCGCGGCATTATTTTCCGAAGAGCAACGCGGACGGGCCGTCTCGCGCATTATCGCGGCGCAACTTTTCGGCATCGCGATTGGACCGGTCGCGGGTGTCGTGGTGTCAGTGAACTCACTTGGCTGGGCCTTTTTTGCCGCCGGCCTCGTAAGTATTGTCGCCGCGTTCGTGACCTTTCGCACGAATCTTGGTGATAAGGAATACGACCCGACACCACTACCAAAGTTGCAAATGAATCCCCAGCTCGTGGGCGCGCTCTTTGCCGCGAGCGCTAGTGGCCTCGCCATTGGCGTGTACGAAGCATGCTGGAGTCTCTTAATGCACTCGCACCACGCTTCCACTTTGCAGATTCGACTGAGTTGGACACTTTTCAGTTTGCCGTGGGTCCTGCTCAGTCGCATCGGCGGGTGGCTCGCCGATCACGCCAATCGGCGGTGGATTGCCCTCGCGGGACTAGGCAATAACGCACTCTTTCTTTCGGTCTATCCCCACATTCACAACAATACTTTGATGCTGTGTATGGGTTCGCTTGAATCAATAGGTGCGTCGATGTCGGTGCCATCAATCTCGTCACTGATGAGCCAAGGTGCTGTGCACCGTGAACTGAGTCGTCGCCAAGGTTTATACGCGACGTCCAATACCGCCGCCCTCGCCATCGCGGCCGCAATATCGGGCTCGCTGTTCACCGTAAATGCGGCGCTTCCCTTTACCGTGATGGCGATTATTTCGGCGTCGCTGGCTGCGACCACCTTGTGGTGGTGGCGAAACGTCAGGGGAAATATCCGCGCCAACACATAGACGCACCCGAGCAGAAGGGCGGCGCACTCGCGCCGCCCTTCAATCGCTAGTGGCAGAGCCGAATCAGCTCTTCCAGATTTGATCCCAACGCGCCGATCCACCATCAGGGCTGAGGCAGCGGGATGTGCCGTCTCCGGCAGTGCCCGACACCCAGTTCTGAACGTGGTTGCGAGCGGCAAACGCCGTCACCGTTGTATCCAGCCACAGATACGGAATTTCTTTCGCGAACTGTTGGTTGACCGCGTGCCATTGCGTCTTCTGGATGATTGAGTTGGGCCGCGCCGCGAGTGCGCTCAGCATTGACGACTCCACGGTCGGGTCGGCCTGGTGCGCAAAGTTCACGGCTCCCGCGATCGTCGTGCCAGCGGGTAGCGCGGCCATTCCGAGTCCACCGGCTGCCACTGAACTAGTCGCCGAGAATGAGTTGAACCACACGTAGTTCAGTCCCGGGTCCACGCCGCCGAACTGATTCCAGGTGGCACAGTCGTACTCTCCGTAGATCACGTTATTGATCAACGCGCTCTGGACCACCGGACGGGGCGTGACCGTGATGCCCACCGCTGACAACTGCTGTTGCAAGAAACCGAACGCCTTCTGCGCGGCGGAGTTTCCTGCTACAAAGTCGAGCACGAATCCCACAGTGGAGAGTTTGTTCGCGGCCTTGTAGGCGTCAACGAGTGCCTTCGCACCAGTTGGGTTGTAGGCGGGGTAACCCGGGTCCTTGTAAAACCGTGACGTTGGCTTGTAGATGCCGTTGGCAACCACGCCCGATCCTCCGTCCACGACCTTCCAGTACGTCTGTCGGTTGATCGCCATGGCACAGGCCTTGCGAATCGAGACGTCGTTCATTACTGGCTTCAACTTCGTATTCCACGTAAGTGAACCGGGGTCCACTGCGCCCATTGTGCCCACCCAGTCAGCAAATTGCACTTGCGTCGGCGGCGTTTGACCCTTCAAGATGTACTGCAGCGAACCGGGTAGGCCCAGAGCGGCCGTAAACTGACCGGCCCACGCGAAGTATTGGTTGAGAGTGCCGGTCGTATTCACGATCAAACAGTTGACCGACGGGTCACGTGGATCGTGCACGTCGGTGCGGTACGTGATGTTCCTAATGTGCTTCAAGTTGGCAATTGCGGCGCCGTCCTGCGACAAGATCATGTCAACCGAGCCCGTTTGGAGTGCTTGATTTCGCGCGTTGTCGTCAGCAATCGTCTTGAAGTTGATCGCGTTCAGATAGGGAAGCTTGCGGTGATGGGCGTCGGACTTCCAATAACCGCCATTGCGAACGAACTGCGACTCAATGCCGACTGCCCACGATTTAATCTTGAAGGGACCCGTGCCAACCGGGGTGCCCGCGAACGTTGATGAAAATGACTCAGGGTGAGCCATATAGGCGATTTGCTGTTCCGCCAGCGAAATTGGAAACGTCGAGTAAGGAATCACCAGGTTGTAGGTCACGGTGAAGTTGTTAACTTTGACAACCGACGCAACAATTGGTCGAATAGCGAGACCAACGGTCGGGTCGCTTGCCGCCGCCTGATAGTTCTGTACGACCACATCCGCATTAAATGGATCGCCGTTCGAGAATTTCACATTGTGACGAAGATGAATCGTCCATGAGCTGTAGTTCGCATTCGGCGTTGCCGAGAGCGCCAACATCGGAAGTGCAAATTTCCCATCCGCCGACATCACGAATAGTGGGTCGTAGAGGGCGTTGGCCACGCAGAATCCCGAGGCGTCCATTTTTCCTTGTGAACCGTTAAAGACGTGGTAATTGGGCACGTCGGAAATTAAGCCGACCGTGAGAGTGCCACCGCGCCTTGGTTTGCCGACATTCACACCTGTCGTTGCCCCCGCAACGCCAGCGAGAAGACTGTCGACGACGGTTCCGGCCATCGCGACGCCACCAATGGTGGCCGCCGAATGAGTAAGGAACGAACGACGATCGAACGTTGGTGACATCTTTGATCCTGCTTTCCCCCCGGAGAACCGACCTTGTGTACGGTCTCCTTTGGAGGCAACTTAGCAAGAACTCACCCAGAAAGAAGTACAGGCGGAAAAACTTTTGAATGGGCACTAGATCGGGGCCCGAGCGGAAGGGAGGAACCGCTCGAGCCCTGAGAATGTGGCCTTTATGGCATCAGAACCCAGGCGGAGGGGAGAAACCGCCTGGGTTCTGAAGAATCTGTGCTTCGCCTACTCGGGTTATCTCACGTCCGCACTTTCACCGCGACCCGTAATGCGATCGGGGCTCATAGGCGTCGAACTCGCTTGAATCGCCGCGTCGTGTAACGAACTCGCGGCGCGTGACCGCCCCATGTCGACCACGCGCGCAGCGAGAGACGACGCCGCCGCGTTGTACGTGCCTTTGACAACGACGTACGAACCAATGGTGACGTCGTCGAGCGTGGCGATCACTTCGTTGACAAGGAACGCCGTCGAACTGCCAACGACGACTGTTCGTAACACGCCGTCGCGACCCGAAATGAGAAGCGTCACACCATTAATGGAGACGACGCGGCCCACCACGTGCGAAAGTTCAATGTCAATGGAGGTCGCCGTCGCAAGTCCCGGCGTTCCCACCACGACCCGGACATTTTCACCGATTGCCAATTCGGCCGAAGCGGTGGGGCGACCAACCTTGGTCACCACGGTCGACAGCGAAAGTGAGAACTCGAGCGGTGCTCCGCTCACTCCCTGAATGGAGATAGATTCCTCGGTCACCGCCGTGATAAATCCACGAACAGCGCTGAATTGAGCGACGTCGACCACGGTCGTGGGCCAACTTTCACGACCACGACTGGCGAGAGGCGGCCGCTTCTTAGATCCCGAGCGAGAGGGCACAACCATCAGAGTGTCGACGCCCGCGCGTGAAGGCGATTCAGCGGGCGCTGTCGAAGTGAAACTGCCGTGTCGGTTGAAAAATTTTTTCCTGGATGAGCGGTACACGAGTGACCTACTTTCCCGTCTCCATTCGGGTGAACTTGAGACAATTGCATACTGCAAGGTGACCTTGTGGACGAGCTGTGACCGCGCTAAGAACCTCGTAAATCTCAGATTCGTCCCAGCGACGTCATCGCATTCATAGTGTTTGTCGTCAAATCGCGTTTCTCGTAATCCCGGCCTTCGCCACCATTACGGCGCGGGGACGCAAAATCAGACATACTGGGCGCGTGCTGTCAGCTCCTCAGGGAGTTCGGGCAGATGAAGACCATCTATTAGGGAGGACCATAAAAGTGGTGATTGGCATTGACACACACGACGGATCATCGGGCGACCAGGTGTTCCACGTCGAACGGCGCGGCATTGATTACGTACCCGAAAGCGAACGTTGGGCTACGCCCCGGAATATCGGAGCGTTGTGGGCCGGCACATCAATTAACGTTGAGTACTTCATTTACGGCGCACTGCTGATCAATTTCGGTTTCAGTTTCTATACAACGCTCAGTATCATCATTATTGGCAACATGTCTTACCTTCTGTTAGGACTCGCCTCACTCCAAGGCCCAGAGGCGGGTACCACCGCCTTCACCGTTTCGCGAGCTCCATTCGGAACCAAGGGTTCGCGACTCGTTGCCTTCTTTAACTGGATCACGCAGTTGGGCTTCGAGACCGAAGGACTCATCCTGATCGTAGGCGCGGTCACCGTCCTCGTCGAACTCGCAGGTGGTCACATTTCGTCGCCGGCCAAGGTGGTCTTGGTGATCCTGGCTGCGACGATCCAAGCCGTATTGCCCTATTTGGGACACGCAACAATGGTGAAGGTACTTAGGGCAATGATCCTGCCCTTCGTTGCCATATTCATCTTTATAGCGATTTACGCATTCCAGCACGGTACGGCCAGTCTCCCAGCTCAGAGTTGGGGACACAGTTGGCAGATTTATACGGCGGGCCTCGCATTCACATTCGCTCTTTCGGGTCTGGGCTGGACCGAGTGCGGTAACGATTACACGAGGTACCTTCCCCGCGAGGCGTCCAAGAAGTCGATCGTCGGTTGGATTTTTCTCTCCACCGCCCTGCCAGAGATTCTCGTCATGACCCTCGGAGCTGCCGTGTTCACGTTCATCCCAAAACTCGGTACGAGTATTAACCCCTTTGAAGCTCTGCGCGGACAACACTTCATTCCTTCGTGGGCCGTTGTCTTGTTCCTTCTATTCGCAGTCGTGCAATTGTTCGGTATCAATTCACTCGACCTCTACTCGTCAGGGGTGTCGCTACAGGCACTGGGGTTTCGGTTGAAGCGCTACCAAGCGGTTGTGCTGGACTCAATTATCGCGTGCGGCCTCACGCTTTGGGCGGTGTTTCAGTCCACTTTCTCGACCTACATGGGTGAATTCGTTGCAGTAATCATTGTGTGGATCGCGCCGTGGCTCGGTATCCTGATTGCGGACTGGGCCATGCGGCGTTACCGCTACAACCCCGCCGAACTGCAGCGGAGCGACAACAAGAGCCTTTACCATGTCGGACGTCTCGGCATTAACTGGAGTGCCATGGTGGCCTTTGTCATCGGACTAGTCGCATCGACGATGTGCTTCTCGAAAGCCCCTGCATACAATTTCCCGTTGCACTGGATGACTCCGATCTCCAACCACAACAGCGGCGCCGACTTCTCGGTGCCCGCGGGAATTCTCATCGCTGCACTCGTCTATTTTGTTCTCGAAAAGATCACGGGCAATGTTTCAAAACAGGTAGCGCGACAAAAAGAACTCGAACCGACTCTGTAGTACGTCTTGACGTCGTCCCAAGTCCCTCGAGCGTGCCGATTCCTTGCACACGAGGGGCTTGGGTCGCTGTCGAGGACCGTCGTGACGAAGTCGAATCCCATCAGAATGGCATAGCTACTTTTCCAGCGTTTCCTTGATTTCAGCCTGAAATCTCAGCCAATCCAATCTTCGACGAGTCCACCCGAGCCGTCGGGACGAAAGACGGGAATTGAACCTAACGCTCGAACTAGTTTTGCGTCGTCGCCGAGCGCCGCGCGCCAGAGGGAACCTTCCGTGACGAGTGTGCCGATGACGACGATCTCTGCTCCAACACCGCGCAGCAACCGCAGAGCAGCACCCGTGGACGCACCCGTCGAAATCACGTCGTCGACGATCGCGACGCGCCTATTTGCGACGTCATCAATTCGGGCGCGATCGAAGAGAAGGCGCTGATCGGCGTCAGTAGTAATAGAGCGAACCGGTTCGGCCACGGCGTCGGCCAAGTGAATTTTTGGTGTTTTATGCAAAATCACGTACTGATCAAGTCCCAGATGACGGGTGACCTCAACGACGAGTGGAATGCCCATGGTGGCCACGGTCGCAACGATCTCGACCTGGTACGACTTCAGAACATCGGCCAACTCTGCGCCGGCTTGCGACATGAACTCAACGCCCATGTCGACGGTGATCAACAACGCCAGCGCGAGCTGATCGTTCAGCGATACGACCGGAAGGTCAACTCGCTGTCTACCAATTTCAACTGAATACGTGCGAACACTCACGGTCGTGGAGCATACTGATTTGGTGAGTGCCCCTAAGTCACCCCTCGACCTTGCCGTGGCGCACGACATGCTCGCGACCGCCTATGGGGAAGCCGTCATTGGTCGCGATGAAGGTGGCATTCCAATCGGCGCCGCGCTCTACACGCGCGACGGCACGCTGATTAGCTCGGGTCACAACCGTCGCGTACAAGAAAATGACGCGTCAGTCCACGCCGAAACCGACGCCTTTCGCCGAGGTGGCCGTCGTCGCGACTACCCCGACTGCGTTATGGTCACCACCCTGTCGCCGTGTTGGTACTGCTCGGGACTCGTGCGCCAGTTCAACATTGGCGCCGTAGTAATCGGCGAAGCCCAAAACTTCCACGGCGGCCACGACTGGCTGGGGGAACTCGGCGTGGAGATCATCGTGCTCGACGATCGAGAATGTATTCAGTTACTCGGATCATTTATTCGCGAATACCCCGACGTGTGGGACGAAGATATCGGCCTTTGAGGCTCAATGAACGGGCGGTCCGAAGAGGCGATCACCCGCGTCGCCGAGCCCGGGGGTGATGTAGCCCACGTCATTCAGTTCCGCATCGAGTGCGGCCGTGACAATGCGGACGTCGGGGTGTCGCGAAAATACGAAGTCAACGCCCGGCTGGGCGGCTATCAGACACAGCACGGTGACGTCGCCGGTACCGCGAGTGTGCAACATGTCGAGTACGCAGACGAGCGATCCACCAGTGGCGAGCATGGGGTCACACAGCACTACGTGCACGCCAACCAGCGATTCGGGCAGACCGTCGAGGTAGACGTCGGGCTGCAGGGTGGTCTCATTTCGGCGAAGGCCTACGAGACAGACGCGGTGATGCGGTAACACCTCTTGCACCGCCGGACTCATACCGAGGCCCGCGCGCAAGATCGGAACTATCAAATATTCCGTGTCGATACGAACCGCATGTGCGCCCTTCATGACGGGCGTATCGACCGTCGTCACGGTCACGGGCGTGTCGCGAAATGCTTCATAGGCGACAAATCGTGAGATCTCGCCAGCCAGGCGCAAAAAGTCGGCGTTCGACGTAGCCACGTCGCGAAGCTGTCGAACTTTATCGGCGACGACCGGATGACTAACTACTTTGAGCGAAGGCACGACGTCAGACTACGCCGTGACGTTGAAAGATGCGGGGCCCGACCTACCTCACCCAAGTGCGTGCACGAAATTCACTCGGGTACAATTGATCGGTGGCCTCCTCCCTTTCTACGCGTGTTCAACGCGATCAAAGGGAAGGTGCGGCAAATCCCTTAGGCGGAATTCGATCAAATTATCCCGGTCCCCGGGTACAGATCTCTCGCGACAGAACTCTGACGTGGTGGCGTCGGATTCTCCCAGTCATGGCGTCGCACCGTTTGACGTTCATCCTCGCGATTGGTCTATCGTTCGTCGGTCTGGTTTTACAAACGCTGGTGCCGAACATGTTGAACGGCGCGATCTCACACGCGCTCGTGCCGCACTCGCACAAGCTCCACGCCGACGTCGTCGCTATCTTGATTGTCGGACTCTTGGCCGGCATCGTAGGCGCCGTTTCGCGCCAATACCTCTTCATCACGGCCTATAACGTTGAAGCTGATCTCCGTTCATTGATCTACGAACACCTCACGTGGATGTCGTTCAGCTTCTACGACCGCGTCCAGTCGGGCCAACTCATCAGCCGTGCCAACAGCGACATTCGAAGCGTCCAGATGTACTCGACGTTCGCACCGCTCATCTTGGTGCAATGTTTCGTTGGCGTCCTCGCCTTTGGATTCATGCTGTCCATTGACCCGCTCCTCACGCTGATCGCTTTGACGGTGATGCCAATCCTTTACTTCGTGGGCATTCGAATGCGCCGCGTCATGTTCCCCATCTCGTGGATCACCCAGGCTCGCCTCGCCGACGTAGCGACGATCGTTGACGAAAACGTGAACGGCGTACGAGTTGTCAAATCCTTCGCGCAAGAAGAGGCCGAAATCAACCGACTCGCCGACGCGGCCGAACGCGTGGCGTGGGCGTACGTCAAGGACGCCCAAATTCGCGGCCAATGGTCACCCTGGGTGCAGAACCTCCCCCAGCTAGGACTCGCATTAGTACTCTTTTTTGGAGGATGGATGGTCATTGACGGCCACCTGGGCGTGGGCGCAATTCTCGCCTTCAATGCGTACCTCTTAATGCTCCAGGCGCCGTTCATGATGCTCGGACAACTCGTCATGATGGGCCAACGTGCGAAAGCGAGCGCCGAGCGCATTTTTGAGATTCTCGACGAAAACCCCGACATTGTTGAGCGTCCAGGGGCCTTCGACCTCGAGCACGTACGAGGGGCACTCGACTTTAATCACGTACGTTTTTCGTATTCGTCCGACGCTGAAATACTTCAAGATTTCGACGCCCACATTGCGCCGGGTGAGTCCGTCGCGATCGTTGGGCGAACGGGCTCGGGCAAGTCGACCGTGGCGAGACTCGTCGCACGCTTTTACGACGTTGCCGATGGAGCGATCCTGATCGATGGCCATGACGTGCGCGACGCGACGTTACCCTCACTTCGAAAAAATGTCGGCGTGGTGCTCGACGAGCCGTTTCTCTTCTCAATATCGATTCACGACAACATTGCCTACGGCAATCCCGACGCGACGAATGACGAAGTCGAATCGGCGGCCCGGGCGGCCAACGCCCACGAGTTCATTGAACGCCTTCCCGAAGGCTACGAGACCGTTATTGGTGAGCGTGGTTACACCTTGTCCGGCGGTCAGCGCCAGCGCATCGCGATAGCGCGAACCCTGCTCGCCAATCCACCAATCCTGATTCTCGATGACGCGACGAGTTCCATTGACGTCCACGTCGAAGCGGGAATCTACGAGGCGCTCAATCGACTGATGTCAACTCGGACCACGATTGTGATTGCCCACCGAATCTCGACCATTGCGCTCGCGAGTCGAGTGATCTTGCTCGACGCTGGTCGTGTCGTCGCCAGTGGCACCCATGAACAACTGCTCGCGTCGACGCCCCTCTACGCGGAGGTCTTGGCGCAGAGTTCGAATCCCGAGGCGCCCTAGTGGCGTGGGGTGGCGGTCGGGGTGGCGGCGGCGGAGCTGGAGGCGGAATGTTCGCCGGTTCCGGGCAGGCGGCCGGCCTCCCGTTCGGCGGTATTCCCAGTGAATTGATGGACGAGGCGTCGAAGTTACTGGCCCAAGAGCCACCGCACGAACCATCAACGATCAAGTTCCGCCAGCCCCAAAACGAACGTGAGCGACAGCGACTCACGTTGCCGCGACTGCTGCGCGTCTATCCGCGCTGGGTCACCGGCGGATCACTACTCGTCGTCATTATCAGTCTCATTCTTCAATCGGGTCCGCTGCTGACCGAATTCGCCATCAACAACGGCATGGTGCCCGGGCATCACTCACTACACGTCGTCGCGGTCTGTGGCGTGTTGTATCTCGTCCTCGCGCTAGCCAGTGCGCTCTTGCAACGAGTGCAGGTTGACGTGACGGGAAAACTTGCCGCTCGCGTGATGCACGACCTACGCATTCGGGTGTTCACGCACTTTCAACGGCTGAGCCTCGACTTCTTTACCGACGAGAAGTCAGGTGTCCTAATGAGTCGGATGACGAGTGATATCGAAAATCTTCAGCAGTTGATTCAAGACGGCGTCAGCCAATTCGCGATGCAGGGTCTCACGATGGTGGTAATTGTCGCGGTGCTGTTCGCCATCAACGTGACTCTCGCGCTGTGGACGGTGTTGCTGGTGGTGCCACTCCTCTTCGCGTTTTCCATCTGGTTCCATCACTCGTCGGAGAAGGGTTACCTGCTCAGTCGTGACCGCATTGCGCTGGTCCTCGCCGATCTCTCTGAGTCCCTGTACGGCATCCGCGTCGTCACCGCCAACAATCGCCAGAAGCGCAATATCCGCAACCACCGACACGTCGTGGGCGCGTACCGAGACGCCAACCTCTACACCGGTCGTGTCAACGCAATTTACGGGCCAGCCACCATCACGATAGGCATCCTCGGTCAGGGCCTCTTGCTCGGCATCGGCGGCACTATGGTGCTGCATCACACTCTCAGCATCGGTGCACTCATCGCATTCTTCTTGTACCTGAATCGCTTCTTTCAACCGATTCAGTTACTTGTTCAGCAGTACAACGCCCTGCAGCAGGGGCGCTCGTCAATCATTCGACTACGCGAACTACTAGAGACGCCGCCCACGGTCGACGAAGTTGCGAACGCGTCCGACTTGGCAGTCACCGAAGGTCGCATCACGTTTGAGAACGTGAGCTTCGGCTACGACGCCGACCGTCTCGTCCTGCGCGACGTCAACCTCGAGATCGCGCCCGGTGAGTCCGTCGCCTTCGTTGGTCCCACCGGTGCGGGCAAATCAACGATGGCAAAACTCGCCAATCGATTCTACGACCCCACC
>JBBQGY010000032.1:0-13528 GCA_038323435.1 Acidimicrobiales bacterium | reverse complement strand
AATTGAAGCCGACATCGTGTTGAAGGGTACGCACGGTGGCGTCGACGGCGTGTACTCCGAAGATCCGCGCGTGAATCCGAACGCCACCAAGTTCGAAGAGATCTCATTTGACGAAGTGATTGCACGTAATCTTCGCGTCATGGATATGACCGCTATCACTTTCTGCAAGGACAATCATTTACCACTTCGCGTCTTTGACCTGATGGCCGTGGGAAACCTAGGTCACGCTCTCGACGGTCGTGCCGTCGGTACGCTGGTGAAGTGATGGAAAACGAACTGGTTGACCTCGTCATGCAAGATACGCGCGACCGGATGGTCCGTGCACTCGATCACGTGAAGGCGGAGTTCGCGACCGTGCGTACCGGACGTGCGTCGTCCGGCCTGATTGAGAATCTGCTCGTTGACTATTACGGCACCGACACTGCGCTCAAACAGCTCGCAAACTTTTCGGTGCCCGAGCCGCGCCTCTTGGTAGTGTCGCCGTTCGACAAAGGCGCCATGGCCGCGATCGAAAAGGCGATTGGCAACGCCGATCTCGGGCTCAACCCGTCCAACGATGGCAACGTCATTCGTCTGACGTTTCCCACCCTCACCGAAGATCGCCGTAAGGCATTCGTTAAGTTGGTTCGCACGAAGGCCGAAGAGGGGAAGGTGGCTCTTCGTGGCGTCCGTCGCCACGCTCGTCAAGAGCTCGACAACCTTGAAAAAGAAGAGGGCCTTTCGAGTGACGATATAGAGCGGCTCGAGAAGGTTCTCGACAAAATGACCCAAGAGGAAGTGGCCGTCGTGGATGCGCTGCTCGCCCACAAAGAGCAGGAACTTCTTGAGGTCTGACGACGAAACTTCCTTTCTTGAGCCGACGAGCGACGTGCCCCTCGTCAGTTCAACCGATTCGCGAGTGACGGTCACGGGGGCCGAGATCGCCGCGGAGGCGGTCGACGAAACGACGCTGATCGACCCCACCACGCTCTTGCCCCATTGGACGGACGCCCCGACGGGTCAAGTACCAATCGTCGTTGCGCGCGAGGCCGCCGAGAACAGTGACCCGTGGTCGGCGATTCCGGCCCCGGCGTGGCGCGAGGGTGAAGCGGACTGGGTCGCACACGAAGAGCAGTTCGACGCCTCAATCCTCGCGGGCAGTGACCGCGAGGACACCGCGCGACCGTGGGAGTTCACTCTCCCCGACGAAACTGTCGTCGAAGAGGCGGCGACTCTCGATGAAGCACCTCGCCCCGAACCAAACCGGATGCAACGTACTCGTCGTTCCGTGTCATCGAATCCGTTGGCCGGGCGCGCCGTTCGCCAGAGTAACGACCACAATGTTTCGCGCGCGACAGTGACCGGCATCCTGCTCGCCGTCGTGGTGGGCGCATTTTTCTACTTCGGCGCCCTTCCCGTTGCCGCGCTCGTCCTCGCCGCTATCGGCATCGCGAGCGCGGAGGCCTACGCCGGATTTCGTTCCGCGGGCGCACACCCGGCGAACGTACTGGGCATCGTGGCAGTACTAACGCTCGGCATCGCCGTCTACAACAAGGGACTCGTCGCGTACGGTGCGATGAGCGTGTTGCTGTTGTTCTTCGGTTTCGTGTGGTACTTAAGTGCCGAGAAAACGGTCGACGTGCTTGATGGTCTGGGCGCCACCATGTTCGTGTACGGGTGGATTGGTATCTTCGGTTCTTTCGCGTTGCTAATGATCGCGCCCGGAAGCTTCTCGAACGGCCACGGGATCTCCTACCTCTTCGGTGCGGTCCTGCTCACCGTGGCGAATGATTCGGGCGCACTGTTCACGGGTCGACGGTTCGGCAAGACCCCACTCAATGCACATCTGTCGCCGAACAAGACTCGCGGTGGCGCGATCGGTGGCACAGTGGTGACCCTTTTGGTCGGCGTCGCCATTCTTCCCCTCATGAGCCCGTGGGGACGCCGCTCGGGCCTGGAAGCGGCCGCCGTGTTGTCGATTGTTGTTCCCCTCGGTGACCTTTTTGAATCAATGGTGAAGCGCACACTCGGTGTGAAGGATTTCGGCCGACTGCTGCCCGGACACGGCGGCCTGCTCGACCGGATTGACGGTCTCCTCTTCGCGCTGCCGGCGATGTACTACCTCACGCACGTCCTCAAACTGGGTTAACGATGTCGCTCGCCCAGAGGACCGTGGCGCTTTTAGGTGCGACGGGCTCAATCGGAACCCAAACACTTGACGTACTGCGTCTCGAGAGCGACTCATTCCAATTGGTCGCGATTTCCGGTGGCGAAAATCTCAGCGAACTGGCCGCGATTGCCTGCGAATTCCACGTGCCCCGGATCGGCGTGATGACCGACACGCATCGTGCCCTACTGCGAGATCTCGTCGGCCCCGACATCGACATTGTCGTCGGCGATGAGGGGCTGACGTCGCTGTCGCGTGACGCCGACATTGTCGTAAACGCGGTTCTGGGGTTCGCCGGCCTGCCGGTCACTCTCGCGGCTCTCCAGGCGGGCAAGCGCCTCGCGCTCGCGAACAAGGAGTCGCTCATCGCTGCCGCCCCTCTGGTCGCGCGCGTTCGCGCCACACGCGGCGCGGCGCTGCTGCCCATTGACTCAGAACACTGCGCGATTCATCAATGCCTCGCGAGTTCTCCGGCGGCGCCCGGCTACCCGGACGTTCGCCGATTATTACTCACCGCGTCGGGCGGACCGTTTCGCGGATGGACGGCGTCCCAGATGCAGCGTGCGACCAAGGCGGACGCTCTGAAGCATCCGACGTGGACCATGGGCGCGAAGATCACGATTGACTCGTCCACTTTGATGAATAAGGGACTCGAAGTTCTCGAGGCGTCGGCGCTCTTCGACGTGGACGCCGATCGCGTCGACGTCGTGGTGCATCCTCAGTCGATAGTCCACTCGATGGTTGAGTACGTTGACGGGACGGTCCTGGCGCAACTGTCGCGCCCCGACATGCGACTACCCATTGCGTACTGCCTCGGTCTGCCCGAGCGCTTGGCGCACGGCTGGGGACAGATGGATTTTTCTACGTCATTCGAGTTGACCTTCGAACCGCCCGACGTGGCGGCCTTTCCGGCGCTGTCACTCGCGTACGAAGCGGCTCGCCGAGGGGGCGCGGCGCCGGCGTGGATGAGCGCCGCCAATGAAGTTGCGGTGGCCGCATTTCTCGCCGACGAGATCCAGTGGTGGGAGATTGTTGACGTCGTCGCGCGAGTCATGGACCACTACGTTGACGATCTGCTCGATTCGATTGAGGCCCTGATAGCGAACGATGCGGTCGCGCGCCGGCTTGCGCACGGTATTGTCCAAAAGTAGTCATGGAAGCTGAATCCTCCGCTCGAATGTCGCTCCTGTCCCTCTTCGGGGGGATCGCTGCGCTCGTCGCCCTGCTGACCTTCTGGGTTGGCTGGGCGCTTCCGCTCGTTCTCTTTGCCGTCATCTTCATTGTGATGGGCCACGAGTTTGGTCACTACATCACGGCGAAGCGGGCCGGCATGAAGGTGACGGACTTCTTCGTCGGCTTTGGTCCGGTGCTCTGGTCAAGGACGATTGGCGAAACGCGTTACGGCATGCGGGCAATTCTCGCCGGAGGATACGTAAAAGTCCCCGGAATGACGTGGGGCGACACCATTGATCCCGCCGAAGAGTCGCGTACCTATCGCTCGGCGACCTACCCACGGAAAGTTCTCTTCGCGTCGGCCGGTTCATTGATGCACGTCGTCATGGCGCTCGTGCTGGCGTGGGCCTCACTCGTGTTCGTGGGACTGCCGTCGACGAGTCACGTCGGCGTACTGTCGTTCACGCAGTGGAGCGGTCACTCGCAGAACGCGGCCCAAGTAGCCGGTCTGCACGTGGGTGACCGCATTGTCAGCATCGACGCCCACGCCGTCACCGACGCGAACTGGTTGGTGAGGACCATTCACGACAGCGCCGGCAAACGGCTCATGCTGCTCATCGAGCGCAACGGTCACGAATTCACCGTGCACGCGACACCCGTCGACGGGCGAACCATCAAGGTCAACGGCACGCCACTGGCGACCGGAGCGAGGCCCCAGGGTTACCTGGGCATCGGACTGGTCAATCAGACGACCCACGAATCGTGGTTCGCCGCGGTGCCGCATTCGTTCACCCAGGTCGGCTCCATGATCGCCACGGCGGTGCACGCGATGGTGCACGTCTTTTCACCGGGACAGTTCTCGAGCCTCTTTCACCAGGTCGCGTCACCGGCCGCCGCATCCAATCGCAGTAACCAGCTGAACCGCCCCGAGTCGATCGTCGGGGTCGTGCGAATTGCCGTCCAGAGTACACAGGCCGGCCCGGGCACGCTGCTCGCGATTTTGATGGCCGTCAATATCTTCGTCGGCATCCTCAACATGCTGCCGATGCTGCCCCTCGACGGCGGCTACGTCGCGATCGCGACCTACGAGCGACTGCGCAGCCGTCGGGCCAGGAAGTACCACGCCGACGTCAATAAGTTGGCCCCGGTCGTCTACGCTTTCATGAGCGTTCTGATCGTGCTGTTTGCCTGCACGTTGTACCTCGACATCGCCCACCCGATCGCCAACCCGTTCCACTAACGCTGCACGGCCGACCGTCGCGACACGGCAGACTGGGGGAGTGGATGTCACCGCCAACGCCCTCAGCCCCCGTCGCGTCACCCGACAGATTTCCGTCGGCTCGGTAAAGGTCGGGGGCGACGCACCGATTTCGGTGCAGTCAATGACGACCACCAAAACTGCCGACGTGGAGGGAACGCTCGCGCAGATCTACGCACTCGCCGCCAACGGTGCCGACATCGTGCGCTGCACCTGCAACGACCAGGGTGCCGCCGAGGGACTGGCCGAGATCGTGCCGCGTTCGCCGGTGCCGATCGTCGCCGACATTCATTTTCACGTCGAGATGGCACTCGCCGCGCTCGAAGCCGGCGTGCAGGGTCTGCGCCTCAACCCGGGCAACCTACGTAAGCCCGAAGAGATTCGGCTCGTGGCGAGCGAAGCACGCGACCGCAACGTGCCGATTCGCATTGGCGTGAACGCGGGCAGTTTGCATCCCGACATTTATGCGCGCTTTGGTGGTGCGACGCCCGAAGCACTCGTGGAGTCGGCTCGACTGGAACTCGCGCACTTCGAAGAGGTCGGGTTCTCGGACGTCAAAATTTCGGTGAAGGCGTCGTCGGTGGCGCTCATGATCGCCGCCTACCGGTTAGCGTCGGCGACGTTCGATCATCCCCTGCACCTCGGGGTGACCGAAGCCGGTCCCCTGCCCGGTGGACTGTTGAAGGGCACCGCGGGAATTGCGACGCTGCTCGCCGAAGGCATTGGCGACACGCTGCGCTACTCACTCACCGCCGATCCCGTGGAAGAGGCGAAGGCCGGGCGTCAACTCCTCGAAGCCCTGGGGCTGCGTGAACGAAAGGGTCTCGACCTCATTGCCTGTCCGAGTTGTGGACGGGCCGAAGTCGACGTGATCAAGGTCGCGAACGAAGCCCAAAAGGCGCTCGGCGATTTGAATATTCCAATTCAGGTGGCGGTGATGGGATGCGTCGTGAACGGACCCGGTGAAGCTCGCCACGCCGATCTCGGCATCGCCGCGGGAAAAAAGCGCGGTCACCTCTTTATCCAGGGTCAGATAATTCGCGTCGTGCGCGAAGACGAAATGGTCGAGGCGCTCGTCGAAGAGGCGAAGAAGATTGCCGCCGAGGGCGTCGAAGCGCGCCTCGCTGCGCGCGACGTAACGGCCGAAAAAGAGGCCGAGACCGATCGTGCGATGTTGCTCGACGTCAGGGGCGCGGACGCAAATCAGACCAACGAACGTATTGCCAAGATTCGTCGTCGCACCGAGCACTAACGCGGTGCTGAGTAGGCTGACGCCACGAATCAAAGGAGAATCGTGGCTTCGCAAAGCGTGCTGACCCCTCAGGCCGAGGACTTTCCCCGCTGGTACCAGGACGTCGTCGCTAAGGCGGAAATGGCCGACAACGGCCCCGTTCGCGGCACCATGGTCATTCGCCCGTATGGCTACGCCATTTGGGAACGAATGCAGGCCGAGATTGACCAGCGCATCAAAGAGACCGGCGCGCAGAACGCCTATTTCCCACTCTTTATTCCCGAAAGCTACTTCCACCGTGAGGCCGAGCACGTCGAGGGCTTCAGCCCGGAGTTGGCGATCGTCACCCACGCCGGGGGCGAAGAGCTGGCCGAGCCAATCGTGGTGCGACCAACGTCGGAGACCGTCATTGGCGAGTTCATGGCCAAGTGGGTGCAGAGTTACCGCGATCTGCCGTTGCTGCTCAACCAGTGGGCGAACGTCGTGCGATGGGAACTGCGTCCGCGACTCTTCCTTCGCTCGTCGGAGTTCCTCTGGCAAGAGGGTCACACCGCGCACGCCACCTACGAGGACGCTGCCGCCTACGCCATGAAGATACACATCGAGGTGTACAACGATTTCCTCGTGAACGTGCTCGCCGCACCCACCTACCTCGGCATCAAGCCGCCGAGTGAACGATTCGCCGGTGCCATCAACTCCATGACGTGTGAGGGCATCATGCGCGACGGGAAAGCGCTACAGATGGCGACGACCCACGAGTTGGGACAGAACTTCGCCAAGGCCTTCGACATCTTCTACCAAAGTGAAGAGGGGCAGTCCTCGCTCTGCCACACGACGTCGTGGGGTGCGTCGACTCGACTCGTGGGCGGTCTCATCATGATGCACGGCGACGATCACGGACTCGTCGTACCGCCGCGCCTCGCCCCCATCCAAGTCGTGGTCGTCGCCGTGCGCGACGAACCAACGGTGAATGACGCGTGCGCCCAGGTCGCACGATCCCTCAAGGACGCGGGTGTGAGCGTGACCGTCGACCGCGCTCGGGGCAGCTTTGGACGTCGGATTACGGACTGGGAGATCAAGGGCGTACCGGTGCGCGTTGAAGTTGGGCCACGCGACCTCGCCGAGGGCCTCGTCACGATGGTTCGCCGCGACAACGGGCAAAAAACCACCGTGACCCTCGATGCGGTGGGACCGACTGCGACCTCGCTGCTCGAGCAGATGCAGAATGAACTTTTCGAGAGCGCCCGAGCGCGCCTCCATTCGTCCACCCACGACGTCAGCAGCGTGATCGAAGCGGTCGAGGCCGCTCAAACCGGTTTTGCGCGGCTCGACTGGTCGCTCGTGGGTGACGCCGGCGAAGCCGAGTTGAAACGTGACGCCATCACGGTGCGGTGCCTGCAGCGCCGCGACGGCTCGATTCCCGTCACCGACACCGAAGAGGACCTCGTCTGCATTGTCGCAAAGTCGTACTGACGCCCCTCGCGTCTGGTCGCGATCGCGGATGAAATTCTCAGAAAAGCCCACGCTCAGTTGCTAATTCGAGAGATTTGATGGCGAAGTGACGTGACGACTCGGGCCATCGTCAACGGGCCGGCACGAGGGTCATCTGCTCCCCGATAGTCGCTCCGACGAGCGAAATCAACCGACACAGTTTCCGTTGTCCACTTTAACGAGGACTGCTACAATTGATGCCTACAGTCCGCACAGGACGTTTGGACTCGTTAAAGCGCGGGCCTCGGGCCCGCGCTTTTTGTCTGTCTGAACGTCCGGGAGACACAGAGAGGAGCGATGGCCATGGAACTTGAGACACCATTGCGCTCACTGCTCTCCAACCTCGGACTGGACCTCTACGACCTCGAAATGGTCAAGGGAACGCTCAACGTCGTGGTCAACAAACCCGGCGGCGTCGACCTCGAATCACTGACCAAGGCCAATCGTGAAATATCTGAGTGGCTGGACGTCAACGATCCCATCGCCGGCCGCTTCACCCTCGACGTCTCGAGCCCGGGGCTCGAACGCAAACTGCGAACGCCGGCGCACTTCAAAACAACGGTCGGCGAAGTCGTGACGCTACGCGAACTTCGCGACAACGAACCGACCCGTCGCCTCGAGGGCACGGTGGTCGCCGCCGACGACACGACCGTCACGCTGAACGACGCCGAGCACGGCACCGTGCACGTCGCCATTGCGGCGATCGAGCGCGCGCGCACCGTCTTTAAGTGGGGCGCCGAGGCGAAGCCCACGCCCTCGCGCGGCAATGCAACCTCATCATCGAGCAAGGAAGGTCAGTAATGGCGAACTTCGAATTCCTAGAGGCATTAGGGCAGATTGCACGTGATCAGAACATCGACGAAGGTGAGTTGCTGATTGCGTTGGCGAACGCGCTCCTCGCCGCCTACAAGCGTCGACCCGACAGCGCCGAAGACGCCGAGGTCGAGATCAATCCCGAGACCGGTGAGATCAAGGTCTGGGGACTCGAACTCGACATCGAGGGTAACGTCACGCGCGAATGGGACGCGACGCCCGAGGACTTCGGTCGCATCGCGGCCCAGACCGCCAAGCAAGTGTTAATGCAGTTGATTCGCGACATCCAGCGCCGCCAAATGTACGAAGAGTTCGCGAACCGCGAGGGCGACATTGTCTCGGGAACCGTGCAACAAAACGACAATCGCTACACGTTGCTCGATCTCGGTCGCGTGGAAGCGCTGCTACCGCAGGCCGAACAGATTGCCTTCGAGCGCTACGAGCACGGTGCGCGCATCAAGGTGTACATCGTAGAAGTACGCAAGACCAACAAGGGACCCCAGATTGTCGTGAGCCGGACGCACCCGGCGCTGGTCGCGAAACTGTTTGAGATCGAAGTACCCGAAATTGCGAACGGCATCGTCGAAATCAAGGCCTTGGCGCGTGAACCCGGACACCGCAGCAAGATAGCGGTGGCGTCCAACGATCACATGATTGATCCCGTCGGCGCGTGCGTCGGTGCGCGCGGTAGTCGCGTGCGCAACATTACGAACGAACTACGTAGTGAGCGTATTGACGTGGTGCCCTACAGCGACGATCCCATTGCGTTCATTCAGGCCGCACTACAACCCGCGCGAGTGCGCGAAGTGCAACTCAACGAAGAAGAGGGCATCGCCACGGTCATCGTGCACGACCAGCAGCTCTCGCTCGCCATTGGCAAGGAGGGCCAGAACGCCCGACTCGCCGCTCGCCTTACCGGTTGGCGAATTGACATTCGCTCGGAGAATGAGGGCCTCGAGGAGCAGGTGGTCGAAGAAGTCTGGACCAAAGGCGACGTCGTGGTCGACGAGAAGGTCGAGGTCACCGACGTTGACGGCGCGAAAGAAGTGGCAATTGATGAGGTGGCGATCGACGCCGAAGGCCATCACGCCGAAGTGGTCGTCGAAGAGATCGTGGAGGACAAGGCATAAGCGCGCGTCGCACGTGCGTGGTCTGTCGAACAACGCGCGATGACCGCGAGTTGACTCGCGCCGGACAAGGGACCGACGGGCGTTGGTATCTCGGGCGCGGAACCGGTCGCGGAGTGTGGTGGTGTCGAGAGGCAGCGTGCGTAGCGGATCTTCGTGCCGGGCACGTGGCGAGGGCGCTGCACTCGGCGGCGAGTGAGGCTGACGTGGCGCTGTTGCGTGGCCTGGGAAGTGGAAGTGGCTTTATTCTGCAGTAGTTGTGAAAGAATAGATAACTGTGTTCGTTGTATGGCGGGCACGAGAAGCAAGGGAATGTTTTGGCCCAGAAGAAGATCCGAGTGCACGAGCTCTCTAAAGAACTCGGACTCACGAGCAAAGAGTTGCTCGCACTCGCCCAAAAACTAGGAATTGGTGCGTCGAGCCCCTCTGCCTCCATCGAAGACGCCCAGGCCGACCGCATCCGTCGTCGCGCCGACGCCGATGGTCTTCGCCGTGTCGTGGCGCCCGAAGAGGCCGCCAAAGTCTCGAAGGCCACTAGGGCCAGCGCGTCGAGTGGATCGACCACGACGGTGGTGGCCGACGCGCCTGTCGGGGTCGCGCCGCCCACGCGCGCGACTCGCGTCACCAAGGCCGTACCACCTCCCGTCGAGTCGCCATTCGCCCCCGCACCCGTCGCGACAGTGCCGTCGCCCGCGCCACCACCCCCGTCGGCCCCGGTCGTGCCCGTGTCCGACGGCCCCAAGGTCGTACGCAGTCGCGTCGCGGCACCCAAGCCGGTACCCACGCGCACCGTGTCGCCCGACGGTCCCACGACCATTCGCCCCACCCAGCGTTCTTCGTCGGGCGAAGGCGGCGAAGGCGGTGCGCCGTCGTCGCGTCCGCCGCTTAGTTCAACGGGTCGACCAATTCCACCTCCGCCCAGTCGTCCGCTCAGTTCAACGGGCCGACCAATTCCGCCGCCACCCGGCGCGCGCCGTCCCATGGCGAGCGGTCCGGGACGACCGGCCGGTCCCGGCGGTCCACGTCCAATGAGCGCACGTCCGTCGACCGGTGCGTCTCGCACCGGCGGACCCACGTCACGTCCCGGTGGTGCCGGCGGTGGATTCGCGGGTTCACGTCCCGGCGCCCCGACAACGGGAGCAGCGGGAGCACCGAATCGCGGTGGCCCACCACGTGGCGGCGGCGGACCTCGCGGATCCCAGCGCAAGGCCACGCGTCGTCGCCGTCGCAATGTCGAAGAGCTCGAGCCGACCCAAATGACCACGTGGCAACCGAGCAGTTCGCCGGTCCCCGATGGTGAGGTCATTATCGAACGCGGCTCCACCGCGAAAGACGTCGGCCCGAAGCTCAATCGCAGCGCCGCGGACATCATTCGATTCTTGTTTTTGCAGGGTGAAATCGTTACCGCCGTGCAGAGCCTGACCGACGACATGATCGAGTTGTACGCCGCCGAAGTCGGTGCGGTCGTGCACATGGTCGATCCCGGTGAACAACAAGAGGCCGCACTGCTGGCGAAGTTCTTCGACGAAGACGACCTCGACGACGAAATACCTTCCGAACCACGTCCGCCGGTCGTCACTGTGATGGGCCACGTTGACCACGGCAAGACGCTCCTGCTCGACAAAATTCGCAAGACCGACGTCGTCGCGGGCGAAGCCGGTGGCATTACCCAACACATTGGCGCCTACAAAGTGTCCTGGAAGGGTAAGGCGATTGCCTTCATTGACACCCCGGGCCACGAAGCCTTCTCGGCCATGCGCGCTCGAGGCGCCAAGGTCACCGACATCATCATTTTGGTGGTCGCGGCCGACGACGGCGTCATGCCCCAGACTGTCGAAGCCATCAATCATGCCAAACTGGCCGAAGTGCCGCTTATCGTGGCGGTCAACAAAATGGACAAGCCCGACGCCAACCCGGATCGAATCCTCCAGCAGATCAGTGAGTACGGTCTCGTACCGGAAAAGTGGGGCGGCGACACCATTGTCGTAGAGATCTCGGCCCTGCAAAGTACCGGCATCGACGAACTCCTCGAACAGGTACTCCTCATCGCCGAAGTGGCCGAACTTACGGCTCGTGCGAGTGGTCGTGCGGTGGGCACCGTGCTCGAAGCCAACCTCGAAGTTGGTCGCGGACCCGTCGCCACCGTCATGGTGCAAAAGGGACTGCTCTCGGTCGGTGACCCCGTGGTCGCCGGCGCCGCCTACGGCAAAGTTAAGGCGCTCATCAACGACCAGGGCAAGCAGATTAAAACCGCCGGTCCGTCGACGCCGGTGCAGGTCCTCGGTTTCAGTGAGCCGCCGTTCGCCGGTGATGAAATGCGCGTCGCCCACGACCTCGCGCACGCCCGTTCGCTCGCCGAAGCGCGCGCGCAACGCGTTCGCCTTATCGGTCACCAACCCGTCGCGTCGACGAGCGGAGCGAGACTCGAGGACCTCTTCGAGCAGATTCAGCGTGGTGAGACCGCAACGCTCAACATTGTGCTGAAGGCCGACGTTCAGGGGTCGCTCGAAGCGTGCACCGAATCGTTGAAGAAGCTCGAGCGTGACGACGTGAAACTGGTCATTGTTCAGCGTGGCGTGGGCGGTATTACGGAGAACGACGTGCAGTTAGCGAAGGCGTCCAACGCAACGATCATTGGCTTCAACGTTCGCCCCGACAAGCGCAGTCGTGAACTCGCGGAGAACGAGGGTGTGGAGATTCGCACCTACGAAATCATCTACAAGTTGATCGAAGAGATTGAAGACGCGATGCTCGGTTTGCTGTCGCCGGTCTTCGAAGAGGTCGTTACCGGCGAGGCAGAAGTTCGCGAGGTGTTCCGAGTACCAAAGATCGGGGCGATCGCTGGTTGCTTCGTGCGCGACGGCGTTATTACTCGCGGATCCAAGGTTCGCTTCCTTCGCGAGGGCACCATAATCTGGAAGGGTTCGATCACGTCGTTGCGCCGGTTCAAGGATGACGCGCGTGAGGTGCAGTCTGGCTTCGAGTGCGGAATTGGTCTCTCCGACTACCAAGACTTGAAATCCGGCGACATCATCGAAACCTTCGAAGAGCGCGAGATTCCAAGAACGGCCTAAGCCATGGCTCGACCATCAGGAAGTCACCACCCGTATCCACGTTCCGCTCGCATCAATCAGATTCTGCGCGAAGTGATCTCGGACGAATTGATGCGGATCACCGACGTCGACGATCGCCTCGGTATTTTGACGGTCACCGGCATTGAGACGACCCCCGACATGCGTCAAGCCGTCGTGTTTCTCCACTCGATTAACGATGAAGCGCGCGTGGCGCTCGAAGAACACCGCGCGCAGTTGCAGTCGGCGGTCAACGTACAGACCCGGCTGAAGCGGACGCCCAAGTTGTCCTTTCTCGCCGATCCGGCCGTCGCCAGCGGGGAAGCGGTCGAAGAGATTCTGCGACGTCACGCCCATGACGACGAGTAGCGGTCTCCTTCTACTTGATAAGCCCAAGGGGCTGACGAGTCACGACGTCGTTGCCCAGGTGCGCCACATCATCCACGAAAAACGGGTCGGTCACGCCGGCACGCTCGATCCAATGGCGACCGGTCTGCTCGTCGTCGCCGTCGGACCGTCGACGCGTCTCTTGCGATTTGCCCAGTCCGAAATAAAGCGGTACACCGGCGCCGTGCGACTAGGCGTCGCGACGGACTCTCTCGACGCCGACGGAACGGTGACCGTGGAACAACCCGTGCGCGAGTTGAGCGCCGAGCAAATGTCGACGGCGGCGTCCGCGATGGTTGGACCGCAGTGGCAGACGCCGCCTATGGTGTCGGCGAAGAAGGTCGGTGGTCGCCGACTGCACGAATTGGCGCGCCAGGGCGTCGAGATTGAGCGCGAACCGCGCGCCATCACGGTGAGCGAATTCACCATTTCGGCGACCGACGATCCCGTGGTGTGGAACTTCGAGGTCGAATGCACCGTGGGAACCTACGTGCGGGTACTACTGAGTGATCTCGCCGAGCGCGTCGGTACCGTGGGTCACCTCGTGGAGTTGCGACGGCTCGCGAGTGGTGTCCACCACGTCGATCAGGCGCTCACCCTCGAAGAGTTTGCGCTCCGGGCCGAGCGAACGGACTTCGCGTTGGGGGCACCGCGTAGTTTCGTCGAACACCTGGAGAGCGTGGTACTCAGTATCGATGAAGAGCGCCACATGCGCATGGGCCAACAACTCACTCTCACGGCTCCATTCGACAGCGATGAGATTGCCGCGATCGATCGCTCCGATGATCTCATCGGAATTCTCCGTCGCCGCGGCGATCGGTGGCAACCGGA
>JBBQGY010000031.1:0-13588 GCA_038323435.1 Acidimicrobiales bacterium | reverse complement strand
CGGTCTACGAGACAATGCCGGCCCCGGGCTACAACTTCCAGACGTGGATGGTCGCCGAGATCAACGCAATGACCAAAGCGTTGACCTCGGGCACATCAACGACGGCCCTGTGATGGCGCACGACATGGACTTCACGTCGGCCGATCGATTGCTTGAGGTCGATGACGTGTCGGTCGTTCTCGGGGGACGTCAGATACTGGGTGACGTTAATTTTCGAGTGGACCACGGTGAGTTCACCGGGCTCATTGGGTCAAACGGTTCGGGTAAGACGACACTGTTTCGCGTCATCCTCGGACTGCAGGGCATCACCGGCGGACGGGTCCGCTTGCACGGCGAACCGCTGTCGCCGTCGAATCACTCCATTGGCTACGTGCCACAGAAGGTCCTCTTCGATCCCGACATGCCTATCCGAACGCGCGACCTCGTCGCCCTGGGTATCGACGGGCAGCGCTACGGACTGCGCCGTCGAACGCGCAGCGTGCACGACGCAGTTGACGAGATGCTCGCGGCGGTCGAGGCCGATGGCTTCGCCGACCGTCGCGTAGGCGGGCTGTCGGGCGGCGAGCAACAACGAGTGTTGCTCGCGCACGCACTCGTCAGTCGCCCCGAACTCTTGCTACTGGATGAGCCGTTGGCGAATCTTGACCCCGGCAGTGTGCAAGAGATCATTAGCTTGTTGCATCGTGTCGCCAAGGATCAGCGTGTTGCAGTGTTGTTGTCGGCCCACGAGATGAATCCTCTGCTGCCCGTGATGGACCGTGTGGTCTACGTAGCGAATGGACGCGTCGCGAGTGGCACGACTGACGAAGTAGTGCGTACGGACGTGTTGAGTGCCCTCTACGGGCACCACGTCGATGTGCTGCGGGTGCACGGTCGGGTCCTCGTCGTGGCCGGCGTTGAGCCCACGGACGTGGCCGATGTTGCTGACCATCCAGAGTTTGTCGTCGAGTAGGCACGACGTGCAGTGGATCTTCGAGCCGGGACTCTTTGCTAACTCGTCGGTTCGTACGGCGTTGTTGATAGGTCTGATTGTGGCGATCGTCTCGTCGTGCGTGGGCATCTTTACCGTCATGCGCGGACAGTCGTTTGCCGGCCACGCACTCACCGACGTGGCGGCCGCGGGAGGCGCGGGTGCCTTTTACGCGGAGGTCGCGCCGCTGCTCGGATTTGTCGGCGCCGGCGTACTGGGCGCTGGTGCCATGGACGCCATTGGGGTGCAACGGGTCAAGGGTCGCGATATCGCCACCGGCGTGGTCTTGGGTGCTTCGACCGGTCTCGCCGCACTGTTCTTGTATCTTTCGGCGACGTCGGGCACGACCACGGGATCAACGCAACTCATCCTCTTTGGCTCGATCTTCACGGTGCAGCCGTCGACGGTGCCGGGGGTCGCGGGGCTCAGCGCCGTCGTACTCGTCGTGCTGGGCGTCCTGACGCGGCCACTCCTGTTGAGTTCAATCAGTCCCGAGTTGGCGGCGGCGCGCGGCGTACGAGTTCGCGTCGTCAGTCTCATCTTCATTGTCGTGCTCGCGGTGTCGGTCGGGCTGAGCGCGATTGTGATTGGTTCGATACTTTCGACGGCGCTACTGATTGGCCCGCCGGCGAGTGCCCTCAAAGTTGCGCGTCGATTCGCGAACGCCATTGCGTTGTCGGTGGTGTTGGGTGTCGCCGCCACGTCGCTCGGTATCGTCCTCTCCTACGACAGTTACTACTGGTTTGCGTCGCACCGGGGGCTACCGGTGAGTTTTTGCGTCGTCGCGGTCGTGGTCATTCAGTTCGCGCTCACCAGCGCTGCTCAACATTTAGTCAGTCGACGAGTGAGCGCGCCGCCCATCGAGCACGGTCGCGATGATCAGCTTGGGTGGCACTAGACATGTTCGCGAGCTTCATGACCAACGCGTGGATAAGCGGCACCATCGTGGCCGTTCTGGCCGGCGTCGTCGGCTTTTTTGTCGTACTGCGCGGTGCCTCGTTCCCGGCACATGCCATCCCTAACGGGGCGTTCGCCGGCGCCGCGGGAGCGAACTTGGTCGGTTGGAATCCCCTCGTCGGGCTGGTCTCGTTCGCGGTACTGGCCGCACTCGGCATTGGCGCGACTGGTCGACGTGTGCGCAACGATGTAACGACGGCGCTCTTCCTCGTGCTGATGCTGGCGCTCGGAGCCGCGTTCCTTTCCCTGAGTTCTCAGTACGAAGGTGCCGTCGACGCTTTGCTCTTTGGTGAAATTCTCGGCGTGAGTTCGAGCGAGATTCTCCCCATCGTGCTCATCAGTGTCCTCTGCGTCGTCGCGCTCGCGGTCCTCTACCGGCCGCTCATGTTCACGTCGGTCGCCCCCGAGTTAGCCGACGCGCGTGGCGTGAACTCCACCTTCGTGGAAATCGCCTTCCTCCTCGTGGTCGCTCTTTCGGCGGCGTTGACCGTTCCCGTGGTGGGGGCGCTACTCACTTTCTCGCTCATGATTGGTCCGCCGGCCGCCGCCGGGCTGTTGGTGACACGACCAAATCGAGGCATCGCGCTGTCGGTCGTGCTGGCGCTCGTGACCACGTGGTTCTCCGTCGCCTGTTCGTACACGTTTAATCTGCCGATTGGCTTCTTCGTGGGATCGACGAGTGCGGTGCTCTACCTCGTCGCGCGATTCTGGGCGTCGCGGCGCTCGTCACTGGCGAATGCGTAACCTACACGCGTGAGGCTCGAAGCAGCGCTCGTGGCGTCGTGTCACTTCCCGTCGTCGGGTACGGCGGTGGACGTCGCGGTTTCGGGCGGACCGGACTCTCTGGGCCTGCTCTTGCTGGCGCGCGCGCGTGGACTGGACGTCACGGTTCACCACGTTGATCATCGCGCGAGACCGGCGAGCGGCGACGACGCCACGCACGTCGCGGCGATCTGTCGCGAACTCACGATTCCCTTCGTACGCCACGACGTCACGGTCGAACCTGGTCCCAACTTTGAAGCGCGGGCGCGAACGGCACGACGCCGCGCGATGCCCGTCACGGTACTGACCGGACACACCATGGACGATCTCGCCGAAACCCTGCTGCTCAACATGTTGCGCGGCGCCGGCCTCGACGGCATGTCGCCAATGGTGAACGACCGCACCAAGCCCCTGCGCGACGTTCGACGAGCGGTCCTTCACGAGTACGTCAGCGCCAGCGAGTTCGACGCACTGCACGACGAGACCAACGACAGCCCGGCCTTTCGGCGAAATCGAGTTCGCCACGAACTCTTACCGCTGATGCGCGACGTCGCCGATCGTGACGTGGTGCCGGTGCTCGCTCGACAGGCGGCGCTGATGTACGACGAACGGATATGGCTTGACGCGCTGAGCCGCGAGGACGACACCGTGACTCTGGCGGCGGCGGACTGTCGAGTACTACGTGAGTGGCCGTCGGCGCGACTTCGACGATGGTTGCGGGTCGGACTGCGATCGGCCGATCAGGGTGACGGTGAGCATCCCCCGTCGGCCGATGAGGTCGAGCGGGCGATCGGGGTGGTCCTCGGCACGGTGGTCGCGACCGAATTGAGCCGGGGTCGACGCCTCGCTCGACGTGACCAACACCTGACGCTCGAGTAGGTCACTCAACTACGCTGATCATTCATGGACAGCCACTCTTCTAAGGATTTCACCGCCACGTGGGCGCAGCACGATCTGGGAGTGGTGGTGGTTTCGGCCAACGAGGTCCACGACCGGGTGTGTGAAATGGGTCGTCAAATTACCCAGGACTACGCCGAGAACCCGCCGCTCCTCGTCTGTGTCTTAAAGGGCGCCATCAACTTCATGTCGGATTTAATGCGCGCCATTGAGCTGCCCGTCGAGGTCGATTTCATGGCCGTCTCTTCGTACGGTGCGGCGACCAAAACCAGCGGCGTCGTACGAATCGTGAAGGATCTCGACGTTGACCTGGCCGGTCGCGACGTGGTCATCGTCGAAGACGTCGTGGACTCGGGCCTCACCCTCAATTACTTGCGTCACTACCTGGGCGCGCGCAGCCCTAAGAGCCTCGAAGTCTGTGCGTTGTTGCTAAAAGAGGGCGAACAGCGCGTCGAGCAGTCACTCAAGTACGTCGGCTTCACCATTCCGTCAGACTTCGTCGTTGGCTACGGACTTGACGTCAATGAGCGTTACCGCAACCTTGACGCGATCTACACGTTCACCGGTCAGGCGTAGTTGTGGTCGATCACGCTCGAGTTCAGTTGCTCATTCGTGAGCTCCTCGAAGCGATCGGCGAAGATCCCAACCGCGAAGGGGTTGTCGAAACCCCCCGCCGGGTGGCCGATATGTACGTTGAACTGTTCGAAGGATTGGAAGTCGACCCCGGCGAACACCTTCGCGTTACCTTCGATTCCGGTTACGACGAAATTGTGATGGTGCGCGACATCCCCTTCACGTCACTGTGCGAACACCATCTGGTCCCGTTCGTGGGGGTCGCGCACCTCGCGTACCTGCCGCGGCCCGACGGACGAATTACCGGACTCTCGAAGTTGGCACGATTGGTCGAGGGATTCGCGCGTCGTCTCCAGGTCCAAGAGCGCATGACCACCGAGATCGTCGAGGCAATGGAGCGCGAACTCCAACCGAGGGGTTCGATCGTGGTGCTCGAGGCGGAACATTTCTGTATGTCGATGCGGGGAGTGAAGAAGCCGGGTGCCTCAACCGTGACGTCCGCGGTGCGCGGAGTCTTTCGCGACGATCCGTCCTATCGTGCCGAGGCGCTGCAGTACATTCATCAGCGAAGGTCGTCGTGGCGCTAAGCGCGATGGTCATGGGCATTGTCAACGTGACGCCCGATTCATTTTTTCCCGCATCGCGCACCGTCGCGACCGACGAGGCGATCGCGCGCGGCCGCGAACTGTTCGATGCGGGCTGTGACATCGTGGACGTCGGCGGTGAGTCAACTCGACCCGGGGCGACGCCGGTGGACGTGGACGAAGAGATTGCGCGCGTCGTGCCGGTCATTGCATCGCTCGTCGAGTACGGTCCCGTGTCGGTCGATACCCAGAAAGAAGCAGTCGCGCGCGCGGCGGTGGGTGCCGGGGCGACGGTCATTAACGACGTTTCGTGTTCGCTCGTGGAAGTCGCGGGAGAACTCGGCGTTGGCTACGTGGCGATGCACCGTCAGGGCGACTCCGGCGTGATGCAACACAACCCCACGTACGGCGACGTGGTGGGCGAGGTACTGACGTTCCTTCGCGAGGCGGGCGAACGCGCCCGTCGCGCCCACGTCGCGCCACTGTGGCTGGATCCGGGCATTGGCTTCGGTAAAACGGTGGAGCACAATCTTTCATTGATCGCGCACGTTCATCGGTTCGTGACTTTGGCGCGCGACTTTGACGCCGGGATCCTGATTGGGACCAGTCGCAAGAGATTCCTCGAACGCCTAGGGCGCGACCGCCTCGACGTCGACCAACGACTAGAGGGCTCGATTGCGACCGAGGCGTGGGTCATGCTCGAAGGAGTGAGTATGGTTCGAGTACACGACGCTGGTGCCGCCGTTCAGCTCCGTGAGTTGCTCGTGCGCCCCGTTGAGGAGGTTGTCGCGTGAGAGGAAGATGGGCCGCGGGCATCGAACCGCGCAGTTTCACTTGGGTGTACAAGGGGATCCTCGCAGTATCCGAACGACCCGGCGGTTCGACGACGGTGCACCGTAGGGTTCGTCGCGACGAGGAACTTCTGTGGTTGAAGCACCAGGGTTTTGGTCGCGTCATTTCAATCCTGCCGGTGATGCAAAATCTCAGTGCTTACTTTGAGCACGGACTAACCGCCAGTCACTACGCGCTGCGTGGTGGCCCCCACCAGCGCGACGTGCTCGAAGCCTGTTACGAGGACTTGGCGAACTCCATGTCGAACAAAACCGTCGTACTGCTGCACAGTGACGAAGTGTCCGATCGGCTCCTTGGCGTGATCGCCGGCTACCTCGTCTGGTCCAAGAGTGCACCGACGGTGCCGACCGCGATTGCACTCGTCGAACGGCTCTTTAAGCGATCGATCGGCCCCGACGGACGCACAGTTCTGTTCGATCTGCCCGAGATAAGCGCGTGAGCGACGTCATTGAACTTCGTGAACTGCGCTGTAGCGCGATCGTTGGGGTGCTCAACGAAGAGCGGGACCGGCCCCAGCCACTGATCTTCGATATCGATCTCGCACGATCCTTCGAGAACGCGGCCATGAACGATGACCTCAACGAGACGACGAACTACGCCGATATTTTGACCATCACGACACGGATCGCGACCCAGGGTCGCTACGCCCTGCTCGAAACCTTGGCCTACCGCGTGGCCTACGAAGTGCTCGACTTCGACAAGGCGATCGAATCAGTGACCATCGCCGTTCGCAAAGTGCGCCCTCCCGTCATTGAAGACGTCGCGTCCGTGGGCGTCAGGTGCACCGTTCGGCGCCCGTAGTGCCACTGGCGTATCTCTCGTTCGGCTCGAACGTTGGTGACCGCGCGGAACATTTGGCCCGCGGCGTGGAGATTGTTGCTGGCGGCGACCCGTATCGTCTTTCGCAGGTGTACGAGACCGAACCGGTGGGTGGTCTTACCCAGGACAACTTCTGGAATCTCGTCATGGAAATCGATACCGTCGCGGGACCGAGAGATCTCCTCGCGCGCGCGCAGCGAGCCGAAGAGGCTCGCCGGCGAGTGCGCGAGGTGCGCTGGGGGCCGCGCACCCTCGACGTGGACGTGCTGATCGTCGGAGAACAGACGAGCGACGATCCCGAGATTCTCGTTCCCCACCCGCGAATCTTCGAGCGACGTTTCGTCATGGTGCCCCTCGCCGAACTGGCCCCCACGCTGGTCAGCGCGACCCAGATGGCCCGTGGCGAGGGAAAGGTTGTCGCACTAGGTACACTCGAACTGTTGCGCTAACACCGAACGGCACCCTCGGGGCTGGAACGGATCGGAGCATTTGTGAACATCACCATTGTGGGTGCCGGCCGGGCCGGTACGTCGTTTTCTATTGCGCTCGGTCGCGCCGGACACCGGGTGCAACTCGTGCACCACGACGAGATCTCGGCGTTCAACAGGCCCGCGCTCGTGGTGCTGTGCGTACCCGATGACGCCATTCGCGCGGTCGCCGCCCAAATTCCCGTGAGTAACGAGTACGTGGTTGCTCACGTCGCCGGGTCACGCTCCCTCGAGGTCCTTGGAACGCACCGTCGCGTCGCCTCGATGCACCCACTAATGGCGTTACCGTCGGGAGAAGAAGGCGCCGCTCGATTGGTCGGTGCGACCTACTGCGTCGCCGGTGACGACATCGTGCTCGACGTCGTTGGCTCCCTGCGCGGACGGGTCATCACGATGGGCGATGACCAGCGAACTGAGTATCACGCGGCTGCGGTAGTGGCGTCGAACCACCTCGTTGCCCTCATGGGTCAGGTTGAACATTTGGCCGCGACGGTCGGACTCGAGTTGGAAGATTTCTTGCCGCTCGCCTTTCAGTCGCTGCGCGACGTCGCCGACGTCGGTCCAGCGAGAGCGCTGACCGGCCCGGCGTCGAGAGGCGATATGGCCACCATTGACGCCCACTTGGCGGCGATTCCTGAATCGGAGCGTTCGGCCTACGTCGCGATGACTAACGCCGCCTTCGAGTTGGCCGAACGTCAACGCTCCCAGTCGTCCGCCTGAGCGTGCGTCACATCTCGCTCGTCGACGAGTGGCGCCGCTACGCGAACGACGTGCGCGCGGACGGAAAACGAATCGGACTCGTACCAACGATGGGGGCCTTGCACGCCGGCCACGCGTCACTTTTTCGCACCGCTAAAGAACACGGCGACGTGGTGCTGGCGACCATTTTCGTCAATCCTCGACAGTTCACGAATGCCGGCGACCTCACGCACTATCCGCGCACACCCGAGTTCGATATTGAGCTGGCGCGCTCCAGTGGCGTTGACTGTGTCGTGTCGCCGACACTCGCCGAAATGTGGCCGTCGGCCCCTCAACCGACCGCAACGACCGTCTCGGTGCGTGGCGTCGGTGACACGCTCGAGGGGGTCGATCGTCCGGGCCACTTCGACGGCGTCGCGAGCGTCGTGGCCAAACTCTTCACGATTACCGGGCCCGCGCGCGCCTACTTCGGCGAGAAGGACTTTCAGCAGATTGCCGTACTACGACAGATGGTGCACGATCTCTCGTTTCCGGTGGAGGTCGTGAGCTGTCCAATCGTTCGTGACAGCGACGGCCTGGCGTTGTCGAGTCGCAACGCACTCTTGAGCCCGGATGGTCGAATTCGGGCTCGCGTGCTGTCGCGCGCACTGAGGGCGGTGCACGAGTCACCCGCAACGGCGACGAAGCATCGCCACCGCCTGCGTGCACTGCTCGACGGCGCCGACGTAGAGGTGGCGTACGCCGAAATCGTGGATCCCGAGACATTCGCCGTTGCGAGCGACCACGACGAGGGCGTGCGGCGTGCCGTCGTCGCCGTCGTCATCGAGGGCGTGCGACTGATCGATAACGGACCGGTCACACTGGTGCGGGGGGAGGGCTAATGCTGCTAGCGATCGACGTGGGCAATACCGAGACCGTCATTGGACTGATTGGACCAATTGTCGCCGACGCCCCCGACGCCATGGGCTTTGCGCGAGCGAACGACGAACACGATCTGGCCTTTCACTGGAGAATATCGACGGTCGTCGAGCGCACCCCCGACGAGCACGCCATGGTGCTCACTCAACTACTCGACCTCGAGGGCCTCGACCTGCGTACGACCGTCACCGCGATAGCCATTTGTTCTTCGGCGCCCACGGTGACCACCCAACTTCGCCGAATGGCGAATCGCTGGTTCGCCGACCTCGACCTGACGGTCATTGGGCCTGGCACAAAATCGGGTATGCCGATCCTCTACGACAACCCGCGCGAAGTCGGGGCCGACCGAATCGCCGACGCGGTGGGCGCCTACGACCTCTATCCCGGTGCGTCCATTGTGGTGGACATGGGAACCGCGACCGTCTTTGACGTCGTGAGCGCGAAGGGTGAGTACTTGGGTGGCGCGATTGCACCCGGGGTGGCGATTTCGCTCGAGGCGCTCTACGCCCAGGCCTCCGCTCTTCGGTCGGTCGAACTCGTTCGTCCGCGCTCGGTCATCGGTCGTTCCACGGTGGAATCGATTCAGTCCGGTGTGCTCTACGGCTTTGCCGCGCAAGTTGACGGCGTTGTCGAGCGCATTCTCGACGAGCTCGGCGAGGCGACGGTCATCGCGACGGGCGGTCTCGCGGGGCTCATTGCGCCGCACACGAAATACGTGCAGCACGTGGAACCGTGGCTGACCCTCCACGGATTGCGTATCGTTCATGAACGTAATCATTTGGGAGATACTTCGTGACCACGCCGTACACATTCGCGCACAACGCCTTCGCCGCCGCGCTGCAGACGACGTACGCTCAGCTCAGCGACGGCGAAGAGTCGGGTGACACCGTCAACGTCGCGGGTCGACTCATGCTGCTGCGACGCCAGGGACAGTTAGCCTTTGGCACGATGCGCGATTCGAGCGGTGAGATTCAGCTCTTCGCTCTGGCCGGGCTCACGAATGAATTTGAAGAGTTCACGAAGTTGCACCTCGGTGACTGGGTGGGGGTCACGGGAGAGGTTGTGCGCACCAAGCGTGGCGAACTCTCCGTCAAGGTCAGTTCGTGGGTTCGCCTCGCCGAGGCGTTGCATAACTTTGGCGATAAGTGGGCCGGCATCACTGACTTCGACCTGCGCTACCGCCACCGCGAAGCGGACTTGTGGGCCAATCCCCTATCGCGCACTTCGCTACGACGTCGCAGCGAAGTGATTCGAGCCATTCGCGAGCGTTGCTGGGCCCAAAACTTTTTGGAGGTCGAGACCCCAATATTGAACGTCACTCCGACGGGGGCGGCCGCGAAACCGTTCAAGACGTACTACAACGCGCTGGCCAGTGAATTCTTCTTGCGCATCGCACCCGAACTGTGGCTAAAACGACTCGTCGTCGGTGGTTTCGAACGAGTGTTCGAAGTGGGCCGCGTCTTTCGAAACGAAGGCCTGAGTCCCCGTCATAATCCCGAGTTCACGATGCTCGAGCTCTACGCCGCCTACTGGAACTACGACGACATGATGAAGTTCACCGAAGAACTGGTAGCCGGTGTCGCGATGGACGTCCTCGGTACGACGGAAGTGGAACACCAGGGGCGTCCGTTTTCCTTCGCGGCCCCGTGGCCGCGACGCACGATGGCCGAGCTGACGAGTGAGGCGGTGGGCGAGGCCGTGTCGGTGCACACGCCGCACGAGCACCTAGCCGAATTGCTCCGCGAGCGTGGCGTGGACGTCCACGGATCGTGGGGCCCGGGACGGTGCCTCGCCGAACTTTTCGAAGTCACGTGTGAAGTGAATCTGTGGGATCCAATCTTCGTTACCGAGTTTCCCGTGGAGGTCTCACCACTCGCGCGGCGCCACCAGCACGACTCCGAATTGACGGAACGTTTTGAGTCGTACGCGGCCGGTCGCGAACTCTCCAACGGATTTAGCGAACTGACCGACCCGGTCGATCAGCGGGCGCGATTCGAGGATCAGGCCCGGCTCGCGGCGGCGGGCGAACTCGAAGCAATGAGCATTGACGAGGACTACATAAAGGCGCTCGAATGGGGACTGCCGCCGACGGCCGGTCTCGGGCTCGGCATGGACCGACTCGCCGTGTTAATCGCGGACGAAGACAACATTAGAGAGGTCATTGCCTTCCCGACGCTCAAACCTCTGCGCGACTAGTACGCGGGCAGATCCTCGACGAGACCGTCAATGAGAGAGGAGAATCCGTCGCGCAACGATTCGTTCGTCACGGCGTTGAGTGCCACGTGTGCTTGCCCGAGGAATCGTTCAGTGGCGACAACCGTTCGCTCGATGCCGTTAGTGGCGATGACTAGTTTGCGCGCACGTTCGCGGTCGTCGTCGTCGAGGGCGCGCCCTAGGATGCCGCGCAATTCGTCGCCGATGGTGCGGTCTTGGAGTGCGTAGAGCGTCGGCAAGTTGTACACGCCTTCGGCGAGGTCCTGGCCGGCCGGTTTGCCGAGCTGATTATCGGTCGCCGTAATGTCCAAGATGTCGTCACGCAGTTGGTAGACCATGCCGAAGCAGCGACCGAATTCAGTGAGCGCTTCAGTCTCTTCGTGACCGAGGCGGGCGGTCAGTGCCCCGACGCGACAACTCGACGACATGAGCGAGGCGGTCTTGCCCTGGAGTGTTTCGAAGTAGTCCAGCTCGCTGCGATCAACCGAGAACGCCGTTCGAACTTCGGAGACCTGACCTCGCGTCAACGACGCCAGCGTTCTCGCGAGTAGTCCGGCGACCTCGACGCCGAGATCGGCCGAGATTGCGGCCGATCGGGCCATCAAGTAGTCGCCGGCGACAATCGCGACCAAGTTGCCGTAGCGAGCGTTCACACTGTCGACGTTTCGCCGAACTTGGGCCTCGTCCATCACGTCGTCGTGGTACAGCGATCCGAGGTGCATGAGTTCCAACGCGACGCCGCCGAGGAGGTCCTCCCGGGTCGCCGGTCGGGCTCCGCCGGTTGCCGACGCGACGGCGAGAAGTGGGCGCAGGCGCTTTCCGCCCGCGTAAATGAGATGGGTCGTCACTGAATCCAAATACGGCTCTCCCACGATCACCGATTCGGCCAGCAATGTCTCGAGTCGTTCGAGGTCTTCTTCGACCAAAATCAACTGCAATTGCTCGTGGGGATTCACGCCCACCACCATAGAGGAGCATCGTTCGAGGTCGCAGGGTGCGACTGAATTGGCGTCGACCACCGGTACACTGCTAAGTATTGCCGCACAAAGGAAGAGACTTGTTCGAACGATTTACTGACCGGGCCCGTCGAGTACTGGTGCTCGCCCAAGAGGAAGCACGCGACCTCAACCACGCATTTATTGGCACCGAGCACATCCTGCTCGGGCTGATTCGCGAGGGTGAAGGCGTCGCCGCCAAGGCGCTCGACGCCCTGGGCGTGACCTTTGACGTTGTTCGCGAAAAGGTCGAAGAGGCGATTGGTGCCAACACCAACCCGTCACCCGGCTCGCCCCCGTTTACTCCACGAGCCAAGAAGGTGCTGGAGCTTTCATTGCGCGAAGCACTCCAACTCGGGCACTCGTACATTGGTACCGAACACATGCTCCTCGGACTCGTGCGCGAAGGCGACGGGGTGGCCGCTCAGGTCCTGTCCGACCTCGGCGCCGACATGGCGCGCGTTCGTACTCAAGTCATCCAGATGATGTCCGGCCAGGCCGGCAAGGAGACTGGATCGTCGGGCACCTCGGGTGGCCAGAAGTCGGACTCCGAAGGCGCCGGTGGATCTGCGGTCCTCGACCAGTTCGGACGCAATCTGACCCAGTTTGCTCGTGAGGGCAAGCTCGACCCGCTCGTTGGACGCGAAAAGGAAGTCGAGCGCGTGATGCAGGTGCTGTCACGACGGACGAAGAATAACCCGGTATTGATTGGCGAGCCCGGCGTGGGTAAGACCGCCATCGTCGAAGGACTCGCGCAAAAGATTGTCGCGAACCAGGTTCCCGTGACCCTGGCCGACAAGCAGCTCTACACGCTCGACCTCGGCGCACTGGTCGCCGGTAGTCGCTACCGCGGTGACTTCGAAGAGCGCCTGAAGAAAGTATTGAAGGAGATCCGCACTCGCGGTGACATCATTCTGTTCATCGACGAGATTCACACCCTCGTAGGTGCCGGTGCCGCGGAGGGTGCGATTGACGCAGCGTCGATCTTGAAGCCAATGCTCGCGCGCGGGGAACTGCAAACGATCGGTGCGACGACGATTGACGAATACCGCAAGCACATTGAAAAAGATGCCGCTCTCGAACGTCGATTCCAGCCCGTGAAGGTGGAACAGCCGTCGGTAGCGATGACCATTGACATCTTGAAAGGTCTACGCGAGGTCTACGAAGAGTTCCACGCCGTCAAGATCACCGACCAGGCGCTTATTGCCGCCGCGAATCTCGCCGATCGTTACATCTCGGACCGATTCTTGCCCGACAAGGCCATTGACCTCATTGACGAGGCCGGTAGTCGTCTGCGCATTCGTCGCATGGACACGCCGCCCGCCGCGAAGAAGTTCGACGAGGACATTATTCGAGTCCGAGCGGACAAAGAGGCGGCCATGGCCAGTGGCGCCCTCGAACAGGCCAAAGCACTCGAAGAGCAAGAGCGTGAGTTGATCGCGAAAAAGGAAGCCCTTGACGCGACCGTGAAGGCTTCGGGCGGAGTGACGTTCGACCTCGTTGACGAAGACACCATTGCCGAAGTGTTGGCGAACTGGACCGGAATCCCGGTCTATCGCCTCACCGAAGAGGAGACCACCAAACTGCTGCGCATGGAAGATGAACTCCACAAGCGCATCATTGGTCAGGACGAGGCCGTTATTTCGCTCAGTCGCGCCATTCGGCGTACCCGAGCGGGCTTGAAGGACCCCAAGCGTCCCGGTGGTTCGTTCATCTTTCTCGGCCCCACGGGAGTGGGCAAGACCGAACTCGCCAAGACGTTGGCGGAGTTCCTCTTCGACGATGAAGACGCGTTGATCCAGCTCGACATGTCGGAGTACATGGAGAAGCACTCGGTCAGTCGCCTCATCGGCGCCCCTC
>JBBQGY010000030.1:0-13731 GCA_038323435.1 Acidimicrobiales bacterium | reverse complement strand
TGCGCAAGTTATAGATGACCGAGAGGCCGAGGCCTCGCCACTCCACCTCCAGGCTGCCGGTGTCAGGCTGCAGCGGGACTACACGACAGCCCGAGAGCTCTATATCGAGAGTCTCGAGCTGAATGAAGCGCTCGGGAAGCTGGACTGGGTGGCCATGGAATTGGATTGCTTGGGGTGGATCGAACTGCACCTCGGCAACATCGACCTAGCTGAGCAACGGTTCCGGGATCGTGACGCTCATCTCGGCACCGATCCCTACGCGAAAGCGTGGAGCACAGTGACCTGGGCGGCCGTCGCCGTTGCCCGAGGTAATGCCGATGAGGCCGAACGGTGTTACGCCGAAGGCACGAGGGCATTGAAGGTGCTGACCAACGAGCTCGACCCCGACGACCAAGCAGAACTCGACTGGCTCGGCGAACTGCTCTCGGCTCTCAGGGCCTGACCTTGCCGTCCTATGCTGTCACTCGATTGCGATCTGATCGGCAGAGAGGCGCGCATGGTTTACGCAATGTTCGGTTCCGCCCACTTTTTCGCCAGTGAGATTCGGTAGATCTGTCGCACATTGGCACCGGGGCGTGTGGTGCGTTACGAAGCGTGTTGGAGGCCCGACGTGACAGGTATCTACAACGCACTGGCGCCCTGCCATCTCACTGAAAGACAGTGTAGAGTTCGACAATATTCGGCGTTGGCGCTGACTAATCTTGGAGATCGCCTGGTCCGGCTGGAACGTCAACGGCGTGCTCGCGGAGGGCTTCCAGGGGAACTATTTCAAGGGCACGCTCGTGCGTGGAGGCGAGGACCACAAATGCCGCCGCCCCGTCGCGATGTGAACGGAGCCAATTTGCTGCGGTAACGCACCACCGATCGCCCGCCACAAGACCTGGGAAACCGTATTGTGGCAGCGGGGTACTCAGATCGTTGCCGATGGACATTTGATGCTCGAGAAACTCGGCAGTGACGACCGCGCAGATGGTGTGGCTTCCATGGTCTTCGGTTCCGGTCTTGCAACACCCGTCACGATAGAACCCCGTCACTGGGTCGGTACCGCAAGGCTCTAAATCTCCACCTATGACGTTTCGATCAACCACGGACCCAGTATCGCTGAAAAGTCGCCGTACTTCGAAGTTTCGTCATCAGAAGTCCTCTACTTTCGTAAAGTGCCCTTGGCGGGGGGTTTACGAAAGGTGATTCTGCTATGACGCACTTGGGCTTTGACAAGAGACTTTCAACCGCTCCACACGATTTGGTACGACCCGTCCACACACTTGTGACGGAACAGTTGACGTACCACTGGCAACAAAATGTGGTACCAATTCGGGATGGACGTATTGCGAATCGGCTCAGCGGCTGGACGGAACAAATTCTCATTCCTCAGTTTGGATACGAGAGTGCTAATTCTAAAGTGAGCCATTTGTTGCGACGATTGTTCTAGAAGCTTTCCGGCTGATAAATGACGAAGTATGTCCCGTTTGAAGACCGCGCCAGTTTCACCTCAAACGCGGGATTATTACTGCGCCGGTTCGAGTTGCTCATGCAATGGCTGCCAGGAGGATTCGTGGTGCCACTACAAAGGCGACCGGTGAGAATCACGAAAGCCGTTTTGTTGACAATTCGGACGGACCCTACTCCTACATGTGTTGCGCTGACCAAGCCAGGTTTAATCTGGGAGGCGAATTCGCGAAATATCTTACGTTGCGACGGCGCGACCAATTCTTCCGCCTGGGTAACGTGGCCACTGAAGATGTCCCGAACATATGAAACGGCAATTAGCCCGGGAGATTTAGTGACTTTTGAGGTATCCACTTGATTCGCGCACGATGCCAGTACAACGGCGGACATGACAAGACCGAGGACCAGCAAACTCGCTCTTCTGCAGGCACAAAAATTCACGGTACGCTTATCACTGTTGCTGCTCTTCGGTTCAACAGTACTTTCGTAGTCATGCCTACGTTGTCGCCCCCGATCCATACTCGGCAGTTCAGTGCGTCAGATTGGCACATCCACCGGATTTTGAGTCTGCATTCGAGTATGCGATTTTCGGACCAGCGGCTCCCCCAATGAACAGATCGTGGGTGAAGACAGTTGTTTGTCCGAGGTCAGTGCACGAGGCAACGGCAAGCGGTCCCAAAAGACCAAGCAGGATCATTTGGAAGTCAACATTTGTCTGCTGGTAGTAGCCGTTGGCGACGACATCCAATCCACTGTCGTGTATCGAAATGTTAGATGTGGCGGCGGCTCCACCCCATATGTCCCAATACCAGTGATACCCAACCGGATAGGCAGAGTTGCCACCTATGACTCCTGACGGTTCGATGTAATTGAAAGAAAGGTTCTCAGCAAGCGAGGTAATCGTTATGCCGGGTGGATCCACATAATCCGCCTTCGAAAAGACTTGGGAGTTGTATTCATTCAATGGTGAGACGACAATCCCCGGAGTCAATGCGTTAGTGCCGGTCGCGGGCGCGCCGACATTTCCTTGAGGACCTGATGTGATTCCGAGCGAACTCGCCGCGGTTGGCGTTATAAGCCCTTGCAGGTAGGTCGCTTGGCAGAGAGCCGGGTTGTAGGCAGTCTCAGAAATGATCGCAATTGTACCATTTGGAATTGGCGGTTCTGGATTTGACAAATTGCAATTGCCGGATGAATCGATTGTTCCGCTTGACTTGATGGCTTGAGAGTCAGTAAGCGCTTGTAGAGACGCGAGCGTGTCGTTGTAATTGGTCCATCCGTTTGCGGAAGTAGTTGATGCAGGTTGAGTTGTTGTAGATGCAGCCGAAGATGAGTGGCCAAACGCGCCGGCTGTTCCGACCGACACAATTGTTCACAAACCAATTGTCAATACGACAAAAGACACCAAAGTTCTATGGGAAAAAGTGTACATTTCTCGCTCCTTATGCGCAGTGGGCGTTTCTCCGCTATGGCGTTAGAGTTTTAACACACATTGACTTGGGGCGTTCGTGAATCGAGGTTGGCGTGCGCCCACTCCGTCTTTCTCGTGATGGAGAGTGACGCAAGGTGCCGCGCGACGCCACGCAGTCAGCTACTTCGTCCGCTTGCGTTGGTACTTAAGGACAGCCGAACGCAGCAGCACTGAGTTCCCTACGGCAGCTGCGGCGAAGAGCACTGCAACAACTGCACTGTGCAGGACCACGAACCACCTAACTTGCTCGCCGACCTGCGCTCCGAATGCGTTGGCCACTTGGCCAATGAAGCCGTAGGAGACGTAGAGCCCGGCCAGCGCTGCGAACCCGAAGGGCAGGGATAGCGCCGTTGCCAAGAGAACCGGCAAGGCTTTCGGATGCCCCGTTTGGCCCGACGCGGCCAAGGCACCAACAAGGACCGCATACACGACTGTGATCGGTACCCAATGTCGTGGCTGCGCCGAAACGGCGTCACGCAGACGTAAAACTTTAAATGAGTTCCATACTTTGCTTGAAAGCATCCTCATCGCTCCTCCAGAAATCCGCGTCTCGACGAACTGGGGAGATGCTCAACTTCGACCGTACCGGGTTATGTTCTTTGCGCACTCACCGCTCGACTGGCGATATGTCCGTGGCGTTTCGACGCCGGCCTGGGGTCCTTCCTTGCCGAACAAGGGCACTGATTCCGACCCCGGCGCATAGAGGGGATGTGGAGCAACCAGACGACATGGACAACTCGGAGAGGGTCAGCGGTTCGAGGAACTTTTCTTGTACGGCCTCGCTTCGAGCCGCCAGGGTGACGTTCGCGGGAGCGACTCCGGCTCCAGTCGATCTCACGTTGGGGCCACTGCCAGAGTTGGATCCGAAGATCATGATTGCGATCCATTTGTATCAGCCCAATCAGTTCAGCGACGCGGACTGGTCAGCGTGCGCGATCCTCGCCCACGAGCTGCTGGCGGCGTATCAACCGGCCAATCAGAAGAAACTGTCCAGCACCGGGGGCATGATTGCTCGCTATCTTCGATTCGCGTGCCGCCAGCCGGGTCGAAAATCTGATGAGCCGCTTCGTTGGTCGGAAGTACTGTCACTCGAACTCGTCGAAACCTACGTGGCATCGCTCGCGACAGCGCAGACTCAGACTGCTCGGGCAACGATTCGAGCCGTGTTGCGACGCGTAGTCAAGGATCGGCTGGGCGATCGTGCGCCGGAAACTCTGCGCTACACACCGATTCAGCCACCGTACACACCCGCTGAGTGTGCTGGCTTCGTACGACTCGCTCGTAATCAACCCTCCGATTCGTCGCGTCGCAACCTGTCGGCGCTAGTGGCGCTCGGTCTCGGCGCTGGTCTCAATGGCCGCGAAATTGTCGTCGTACGTCGCAGCGACATTGTTGAGGTGCCGTCCGATATCGAACCGATCTGTCACCGGGTTACCGTCAAGGACAAGCGCGCCCGAGAAGTCGTCGTGATGGCCGAGTACGAAGCACTCCTTCAAGAGGCACTGCAAATACATCATGAACAGCGTCGTGGCGATAAACCCCTCATCGGCGAGAAGACCGCGGGACACGACGCAGCGAACGACGCAACGCGCCGCGCTCAGACCGCTCTCGGTCGTGGAGTGGACATCACACCGCCGCGCTTGCGATCCACCTGGCTCGTGGCCTGCATGACGGCACCGGTTCCACTGGCGGTCTTGATGCGAGCGACGGGTCTGAAATCAGCCCGCTCTCTCGCGGACCTGTTGCCCTACTGTCCCACGCCTGACCCCAACGTCGCGGCGAGCATCCTACGGTCGATTGGGTCGAAATGATCTCACTGCGTCAATTCGAACGCGTGTTGACGATGGTGAGGTCAAACGGTGTGTCGCACGAAATCGAGGCGATCTTGCGGCCCAATGAGAGTTCTGGCCGACCGCGTCAACTCCGCGTGGATGTCTTCTTGGCGGGAGTCATTTGTACCTCCCTGCGAAGTGTCCCCCCACGCTGGTTAACGTCCACAAGACGTTGACGGAGCGGATCTCGATCTCTGCGGGTCTCTCCCTTGGCACCAGGTCCCGGCCGAACGGTGGTGGACCACGCGAGCCGATCTCGATTCGTCAGGTCCGCTATATTCTCGAAGCGATCGAACGCCGGCTCTCCTTTGGACTGTCATGTAGTGGAGGACTCAGTGACGATGACCGGCGAGACCGCGCTGAGGTATACGACCGAATCTTGCAAGCGCTGGTTGAGGCGTCCATCCCGCGGGACTTGCCAAGACCGACATCGTTGGCTCTCGACTCGACGGCCATTGAATCGTTCGCGAGGGGGAAAAGAAGCCGGCGGCCGTGAATCCCGTCAAGAAAACCAAGCGAACTACGCCGCCTGCGCAACGAGAGTTCGTTGACCGAGCTGACCAGGGAACGTCCGCTGATCGCGATGCCCATTGGGGATACCGTACGAGAACCTACGATAATAAATCCGAGTACTTCTTCGGCTACGACTTCTACGGGGTGGTTGGTGTCGGGGCGGTTGGCGATGCACCTGGTACCACGCCCAATCTCCTCTATGGATTTTCGCTACGTCCTGCGAGCACCGACCTCGTCGAGCCGTCCTTAGCGTTGATGGATCGGCTGATCGCATCGGGATATCCGGTGGAGGAGATCATCAATGATCGCGCCTTTTCGTACAAGACTCAAGAACGCTGGGCTGATGAGTTGCTGCGACGCGGAATTGACCAGGTCCTCGACATGCACCCCAACGAACGTGGCGTGCGTGACTTCGAAGGCATTCGAATGGTGGACGGCACACCGCACTGCCCCGCACTGCCCGACCGACTGGTGGAAATCATTCGCCCGCCGGTGCTGTCCGTTGGGGAAGTAAAAAGAAGCACATTGCTGGAGGAACGTCGAACTCAACGCCCATTGGCAAAAGACATTGAGCGCTTCGATGCCACCATCGCCGAAAGACAACTGTACGCCTTCGTCAAGAATCAGAATGCCGGGCCACGGGCAAAGGACCACGGCAAAAGCCAGTGGCTTTGTCCCGCTCAGGCCGGCAAGGTTCGCTGCACCAATTGCGCCGTGTCCATGCACCTTCCTCTCGAAACGCCACCTATCGAGGATCCACCAATGCCGTATCCGCCGAAGTGCTGCACGCAACAGACAGTGATGATATCCGGTCGTGCCTTTGGCAAGCTGCGCCAAAAGGAAGCCTGGGGCACCCCACCTTGGAAGCTTTCCTATTCGCGACGGACCCACATCGAAGGCTTCTTCGGACGGATAAAGAACGCCAACTCACAGACCGTAAAACGCGGCTGGACCCACGTCATTGGGCTCATCAAGACCGCAATCATGATCGCCTGTGTAGTGATGGCTGCCAACTTGAATGAATTGCTCGCATGGGCTCGCCGGACAGGGGACTATTCCCTCCCTGGGCGTGAACCGTTGGCCGAGTCCCACGGTTTTGAAGAGGTTGATGTCAACGGCAACATCCTCATACACGCGCCACCGGCTTTGTAGATTCCGGTCCACGCACAACGGTGTGAGAGAAACGCGTACATCAACGTTCGATGACCGCCAATCTCTAGTTAACCCGGATCCGTCGGTCGTTTAACTCGCCTCAAATCTGAGCCAATTCGCCCTGCCGCAACAAATTCACCTCGCCCGCCCTTTTGGCGTGGGTTTCGTAAGTTGGGCGCCCCCACTTTCGTAAAGACCGCAATGGCGGAGGAGGTGGGATTTGAACCCACGGAAGGTTTCCCTTCACACGATTTCCAATCGTGCCGATTCGGCCGCTCTCGCACTCCTCCCGAATTCTCAGCATTCGTACATCAAATTGAATACCGGTTCGCAAGGCTACCTGAGTCGGTTGAATGACCATTCCGATAACCTCTTGAGGCCGAGGTCCACAGCGGTGGTCGGGTCCCGTGCGACGACCGTTCGTGAACCGAGTCAGGGGTGGAAGCCAGCAGCTCTCAGCGAATTGTGTTGGGTGCCACGGATCGCCTGGCCACCGCTTTGGACCCCGGCATCTTGCACCTCGCCGTTAGCATGATCGCATGGCTGAATCGACTCCCACTGCGATCGACGGGGTCACTTCCCTCTACCGAAGGTTCCGTCCCGGGCGCTTTGCCGAACTTCGCGGCCAGGACCACGTGGTGCGCGCTCTGCAAGGAGCGGTGAAGAACGACCGGGTGAGTCACGCCTACTTATTCTCGGGTCCTCGCGGTACGGGAAAGACGACGGCCGCGCGAATTCTCGCCAAAGCGCTCAACTGTGAACATCCGGTCGACGGCGACGCGTGCAACCTCTGCGCGAGTTGTGTTGCGATCACCAAGGGCTCGTCACTCGACGTGATCGAGCTCGACGCGGCGTCGAATAATGGCGTGGACGACATCCGAGAGATCACCGCCGGAGCCTGGCACGGCACGCCCGGCAGTTGGAAGGTCTACATCTTTGACGAAGTCCATCAGCTGTCCAAGGCCGCGTCGGCGGCCCTTTTGAAGACGCTGGAGGAACCGCCGCAACACGTGGTGTTCGTGCTGGCGACGACCGACCCCCACAAGGTTCCGCCCACCATTCGCTCGCGTACCCAACATTTAGAGTTTCGTCTTCTCGGCGGCGACACATTGAGTTCCTTGTTGCACGACGTGCAAGGTGCCGCCAAATTAGACGCCGACGAAGCGACAATCGAGGCTGCGGTACGCCTCGGACGCGGATCGGCACGTGACGCGTTGAGCGCCCTGGACCAACTGATCGCGACCGGTTCTATCAGCGAAGCGCAACCGCAGTTTGACGGTCTGTTGCGCGCGCTCGTGACGACTAACGCCGTCGAAGCACTGACGTCACTGGCGGTGCTCTCGAGCGAAGGCTGGGACCCCGAACAACTGGCCGAGAGTTTCGCGGGAGAGGTTCGACAGATCTTCTTGCTGCAGGTCGCCCCCGAAGTAGCCGACGCCGTCGACGGTGATCGTGTTCGTTTGAGCGAATGGGGATCGCAACTGGGACTTGCCCGCACGGTACGGATTCTCGAGACCGTTGGGCGGGCTATGCGCGAGATGAAGAGTGCACCCGAAAAAATCGTCATGCTCGAGGTCGCGATGGTTCGACTTATCAGACCGGAGTTGGACAGCACGTACGAGGCGCTGGACGAACGATTGACGCGGATAGAACGCGATGGTGCGCGTTCGAGCGCGCCCGTATCGCCACCGACGCCGGCTGCGGTGCTGCGCCCTATTGGTTCGACGACTCGAGCACCACAACCCGCGGCCGCAACATTGCCACCCGATGAACCGGAACCCGCGCCTGACGCCGCCCCCGCACCGATCTCGTCGTCAGTCCCCGAGAGATCAGTGGAACTTGATATTGATGACGTTCGCGATCGCTTCATTCACTCCGTCATTCCGCGCACGTCGCGTGGCGCCCAACTATTGTTGAAATCAGCGCACGTTCGTTCCCTCGACGGCATCCGCTTGACGATTGCACTGCCCAGCGAAGAGATGCGTCAGAACACCGAAATGATTGCGCAGGGGCTTCGTGGGGCTATGGAACACGAGTTCAAAAGTCCGTTGCAGATTTTTTGGACGGTGGATGTGACGCTGGCGTCTCACACACCCGCGCCGAGCTCTCGCCCCGCGGTTAAGAACAAGCCGGCGGCGAGTGAAGAATCGTATTCGCACGATGAAACCGCGATCATCGTCGAATCGGCCGGCGGACACTTAATCACCGAGATCTTTCCCGGCGCCGAGGAGATCGAATGACGTACCCGCCGGCTCTCCAATCAGTAGTCGACGAACTCGGTCGATTTCCCGGGGTCGGACCGAAGTCGGCCCAACGCATCGCGTTTTGGCTCATGCGCCAGCCGAGTGAAGACGTGGCGCGCCTGGCGCAGTCTCTCGACGAGATGAAGACGAAACTTTCGTTCTGCGAGCGGTGTTGCAATATCGCCGAGACCGGAGGTCTCTGTCCAATCTGCGTCGACGAGCGGCGTGACCCATCCGTGATCTGCGTGGTGGAGAACCCGCCCGACGTTGTGGCCGTCGAGCGCTCGGGCGCGTTCCACGGCACGTATCACGTACTCCACGGCGTCCTCAACCCCTTGGAGGGTGTAACGCCAGATCGACTTCGCATTCAAGAACTGGTTCTGCGACTACACGGTCCCGTGAAAGAAGTCATCCTTTGTTTCAACTCGAACGTGGAAGGCGACGCCACCGCGATGTACCTCAGCCGCCTGTTGCAGGTTCCTGGACTCGTCGTCTCTCAACCGGCGAGTGGATTACCGGTCGGCGGCGATCTGGAGTTCGCGGACGATCTGACGCTCGGACGCGCGATCGATGGCCGACGAGTGCTTAACGACTAAGCGAAGCGAATAACGCAGAGCAGTCCAACTACCAGACAGTAGATCCCAAAGGGAATAAGTGTCTTGGTCGTGAACCACTTCGTAAGGAACTTCACCGATAGCAAGGACATAACCAGCGCGCACAATGCTCCTACGAGCGTCTGCATCCGAACGCCGTTACCGAGTGGACCGAAGAGGTCGGGCAGTTTGTACAGTCCGGCGAGCAAAATGATCGGCGTGGCGAGGAGGAAAGCGAAGTTGGCCGACTCCTCGTGGTCGAGCCCCTCCATGAGTCCGGTAACCATCGTCACCCCGCTGCGCGAGATACCGGCGAAAAGGGCAAAGATCTGAGAAGTGCCGATCGTGATGGCACTCTTTGGCGAAAGCGTGGCAATGTGCTTGACCGCCACGTGGCGGCCGCGCGAACGGCGGAGCATCTCTCCGACGAGCAGGATTACCCCGTTGATACTTAAGAAGATCGCTGCGGCGAGCGGCTTTGAAAAGAGCACTCGTAGCTTGTGCTCGAAGATGAGCCCAACTACACCGACCGGAATCGTGGCGATAGCCAAGATGAACAAAAGTCGGTAGTTCGCATCCATCTCGGCACTTTGGACCTGCCACAGTGAGGAGACTCCCTTTTCACGCGCGCGCCCGAGTTGAATCCATAGACCGTGAAAGAGCGCCCCCCAGGTGCGCCGGTAGTAGATGATGAGCCCGATTGCGGTGCCGACGTGGAGCCCCACGATGAAGGCGAGGAAGAACGATTCGGACTGAGCCTGGGAGTTCACGAGATTGTGCCATCCGAGCAAGGCGGGCAGGAGGATCCCGTGACCCAAACTCGAGATTGGGAAAAGCTCGGTCGCTCCTTGGACGAGTCCCATCACGATGGCCTGGAGGTACGAAATTGAAGCGAGCATGCCCCAACGCTAATCAACGATCGCCTGCTCGAACGGCGGGGCAATCGAGCAGACTGGGCCCGTGCGCTACATAACGGTCGTTCGTCACGCAAAGGCAGTACCACCGTTGTCGGGAGAATCAGATTTTGATCGAGCCCTCGCTCAGCGCGGCCGTTCACAATGTGAACGGCTTCGTGCGTGGGCGAGCGACCCCGACGAACTGGGAAGGTTCGGGCCGACGACCGCACTCGTCAGCGCGGCCGCGCGAACGAGAGAAACGTTTGTCCGTGCCTTCGAAGGTACCGCCTTCGTTGCCCGGACCCACTTCAGCGAACAGATCTACAACGGCCGGCGCGACGTCGCCGGTGAAGATCTGTTGGCGAACCTGGCGGCGATAGACCCGATGACAACATCACTGCTGGTCGTGGGGCACAATCCCACGGTGCACGAACTCATGTTCCTTATCGCGGCCGACCTACCGGCGGCGTTGCGTGGCCATCACTATCCGTTGGGGGGTGCGTTTGTCCTGGCCATTAACGACGACCGGGTGATTGAACAGAAGCGCTACGAAGTTGTCGCAACCTACAACCTTAATTAAATGGTCCGCAGAATCGCGGCGTCACCTTGTCCGCCCCCGCCACAGAGGGCGACCGCCGCCACACCGCCGCCGCGTCGGCGTAGTTCGTAGAGGGCACTGAGTGCAATTCGGGTACCCGACATTCCGACCGGGTGTCCGAGGGCAATGGCTCCACCGTTGACGTTGATCTTCGATTCGTCAACGCCGAGTTCATCGGCCGACGAGAGTCCCACGGCGGCGAATGCTTCGTTGATCTCGAAGAGGTCGAGCCCGGCAATGTCGAGTCCGGCCTTCTTCGCCGCGAGCGCGATTGCGCGTGACGGCTGGGTGAGCAGCGACGTGTCGGGACCGGCGACTTGGCCGTAGCTCACGAGTTCACCGATTGGCGTGAGACCGAGTTGCGCGGCTCGATCGGCCGACATCACGAGAACCGCCGCGGCGCCGTCGGAGATCTGTGACGCGTTGCCGGCGGTGATGGTGCCCTCTTTGTCGAAAGCGGCGCGAAGCGTGGCGAGTGATGCAGCGGTGGTTTCGCCGCGCACGCCCTCGTCGGTCGCGATCATGAGCGGGTCACCCTTCCGCTGCGCCACGGAGACGGGCACGATCTCTTCGCCGAACTTGCCCGACGCAATGGCGGCGGCGGCGAGTTGGTGGCTTCGTGCGGAGAACTCATCCTGGCGTTCGCGACTAATTCGGCCCGCGTTGTAGCGCTCGGTCGCGAGTCCCATCGCGCAGTGGTCGAAGGCACAGGTGAGGCCGTCGAACATCATGGAGTCGATGACTTTCTGGTCACCAATTCGGTAGCCCGCTCGAGCACCCGGAAGGAGGTAGGGCCCGTTGGTCATCGATTCCATACCGCCCGCGATGATCACATCCGCGTCACCGGCGCGGATCATGAGGTCCGCCAAATAGATCGTCTGCAGGCCGGAGAGGCAGACCTTATTAATGGTGGTGGCGTGCACCGTCATCGGGATTCCGCCGTTCGTCGCGGCCTGGCGGGCAGTGATCTGGCCCTGGCCCGCCTGGATCACTTGACCCATCAAGACGAGGTCAACGGTTGCGGGATCAATGCCGGTGCGATCGAGCACCCCCTTGATCGCAACACCGCCCAGGTCCTGGGCGCTTAGTGACGCGAATACACCCGAAAGCTTTCCAATAGCGGTTCGGCTTCCGTCGACGATGACGCTGCGTGACATGTGACTCCTTCGTGGGTCTCTACAAACGCACGTTAGACGCTTCATCCGCGAGCCTTACGAGGCGACGTGCACGTCATGACGCGCCGGCCCATGAAAGGTTCGCGCGGCCGCGACAACCGTAGGGAATCGGCCGTGCCGATCGAATGCCGTACCGCGGACTCGCGCACACCAACTAAAGTCGCCCTCGTGAGTGAGATTCTCGACGCCGTACGGGCCGGTGCTTCGGGCGAGACGTTGTCGTCGACGCAAATGCCCGCGACAACCCGCGCGGTCTTCGTGCGACGCGAGGACCAGGACATGTTCGCGGGCTTGGCGAGTAAGGACAAGGACCCTCGACTAAGCCTTCATATCGGTGAGGTGGCGCTGCCCGAGTTAGCCCCCGACGAAGTATTTCTGGCGGTCATGGCCTCGTCGATCAACTTCAACAGCGTCTGGACGAGCATCTTTGAGCCACTGTCGACGTTCGCGTTTCTCGATCGCCTCGGTAAGGAGTCGTACTGGGGGCGCCGACACGCACTGGATTATCACGTCATTGGATCAGACGCTTCCGGCGTCATTTTGCGCGCCGGTTCAGAAGTGCGCAGTTGGAAGGTCGGCGACGAAGTCACCGTGCATTGCAACTACGTCGATGACCAGGATCCGAGTGGACACGACGATTCCATGATGTCGGGTAATCAGAGGATTTGGGGTTTCGAAACGAACTTCGGCGGTCTCGCCGACATCTGCGTGGTGAAGGCGAATCAGTTAATGCCCAAGCCCACCCACCTCTCGTGGGAGGAGGCGGCGGTCAACGCGCTGTGCAACTCCACGTCGTATCGGATGCTCGTCTCACGAAACGGAGCGCCGGTGACCCAAGGCGACAAAGTACTGATTTGGGGCGCGTCAGGGGGCATTGGCTCGTTCGCGGTACAGCACGTCCTCAATTCCGGGGGAACCCCCATTGGAGTCGTTTCGAGTGACGACAAGGTCGCGACATTGCGCGAACTTGGTTGTGAGCACGTGATCAACCGTCGCGAGAAGAACTATAAATTCTGGAAAGACGAGCACACCCAGGACGAGAGTGAGTGGCGCCGGCTCGGTAAGGACATCCGTGCGCTTGTGGGCGACGACCCCGACATTGTGTTCGAACATCCCGGTAGGTCGACCATGGGCGCGAGCGTATTCGTGGCCAAGCGCGGTGGCACGATCGTTACCTGCGCGGCGACGAGCGGCTACATGATCGAATACGACAACCGTCATCTTTGGATGAAACTTAAAACCATCAAGGGCTCGCACTTCTCGAACTACCGCGAGGCGTGGGCGGCCAATCAAACGATTGTTGATTTGAAAGTTGTGCCACCGCTGTCGGCGGTATTCTCCCTCGAAGAGACGGGAGTCGCCGCGTACGAAGTTCACCAGAATCGTCACGAAGGGAAGATCGGAGTGCTCTGTGTCGCGTCGAGCGAAGGTCAAGGAATCTCCGATCCCGTGCGGCGCGCGATGGTGGGCGAAGAGCGTCTAAGTATTTTTCGTCGACACGATAAGGGATAGTTATGGACTCACTGCTCATCGAGATCGATCACGTCGCAATCGCGGTGTTCGACCTCGAAGCGGCGATTACCTGGTACCAGGAGGTGTTTGGCGCAATTGTCGAACACCGTGAGGACGTGGTGTCCGATGGCGTCGCCGAAGCACTGTTGCGAGTTGCCGACTCCTACATACAACTGTTGACGCCAACTCGTGACGATTCGCCGGTGGCCAAATTCCTGAACACGAAAGGCGAAGGGCTCCATCACGTGGCCTATCGGGTCGCGGACTGTGAGGGCGCACTCGCGGCAGTAAAGGCGA
>JBBQGY010000029.1:0-13972 GCA_038323435.1 Acidimicrobiales bacterium | reverse complement strand
TGCTCTGTGGAGCTGCGCACAGCATGGCGGAGCTGATTTCGTTTCGCGCGCTGCAGGGACTAGGAGGCGGTGGCCTCATGGTCGGGGCCCAGGCGATCATTGCTGACCTCGTTCCACCGCGCGAGCGAGGCCGTTATGCCGGATTCTTCGGCGCGACATTCGGAGCCGCCACGGTGCTTGGACCGTTGCTCGGTGGCGTGATTGTCGAATACTGGTCGTGGCGCTGGATATTTTTCGTCAATGTGCCATTCGGCATCTTGGCGTTAATTGTCTGTGCCGCGAAACTGCCCGGGTCGGCCCAACGCGTGTCGCACGTTATTGACTATGCGGGCATTCTCTTGCTGACGATCTCTGCGTCGGCCCTAATTCTCTTCACGTCACTTGGCGGCACAACCTTCGCGTGGGCTTCGACCAAGTCGATCGGCCTACTCGTAGTGGGACTGGTCACGGGCGTGGCATTCGCCTTCGCCGAGCGCCATTCACCCGAACCGGTGCTTGCGCCGAGATTATTTGCCAATCGGGTTTTTTCGTCCGCGTCCGCAATCAGTTTCGTGGTGGGCTTCGCAATGTTCGGCGCAATGACGTTCTTGCCGTTGTACTTTCAACTGGTGCGCGGCGTGTCGCCAACAATGTCGGGAATTCGCCTGCTACCCATGATGGGTGGTCTCTTGGTGGCGTCGATCGTCACCGGTCAACTCGTGTCGAAGGGATGGAAATATCGCCCCTTCCCAATTTTTGGTACGGCGATCATGACCATTGGTCTGGGGCTGCTCGGGACGCTCGGCGTTTCGACGCCGTCGTGGACAATGAGTTTTTACATTCTCATTTTGGGTGCGGGAATTGGTCTCGTCATGCAAGTCTTGGTGACGGCAGTACAGAATGCGGTAGACCCCGCCGACCTCGGAGCCGCGACCGCTGGAGCCAACTTCTTTCGTTCGATCGGCGGATCGTTTGGTACGGCCGTCTTTGGCGCCCTCTACGTCAACGTCTTGCCGCACCAGTTGGCCACGGGACTCGCGAGCCACACCTATACGGGTAAGTTGCTCTCACCATCGCTGTGGAATGCGTCGACGCTTAGAACCGTTCCGCTCGCCGAACTATCTGTCATTCTTCACGCGATCGCCGGCACGATCCAGATGGTGTATCGCTGGGCGTTGCCCTTTGGTGTGCTCGCAGTGATTTTGAGTCTGACGTTGCCCGAAGTCAAACTTCGTACGAGTCTGCACCAAGTCGCTGACGACATTCCAATGTCAAACGCCGAACATTTCGAATAATCAATGTGAGACAGTCGTCGAATTCGCGGTCATCGCCGTAGTAAGGATCGACAAGGTCGAGATCGAGTCCGGGTTCGAGGAGATTGCGCATCAGTATGACCTGAATGGCTCCGTCGTCCACACGTTGCGACACTTCGTGAACGTGCTCACGAGTCATTACGACACACAATGTCCCGGTCGTTGAGGTACGTGCGGTTCGCGAATGCGCCGAGCGTTCCCGTCAAGTCAAACCCGGCCCGATCCAGGGCGCGCCGAGCTCGGCCATCCATTGGTTGACCGACGTGCCAATTTGCGGTCCCGGCGCTGGTCACGTCAACGCGACCGACGAGCTGCGGATCCTCGCTCACAAGTTGGCGACACACAACCTCGGCCATCGGGGACCGGCAGATGTTGCCGGTGCAAATCATGGCCACCCGCAACGGCAGATGCGTCAAGTGGCTCGGCCGCGACATTGTCCATTTTTAGTCGGTGCGTGGCCACTGCTGACGTACGAATGTATTCGGGGAGTAGTTACAATGGATTTCAGGATCTGTCGAAAGGAGACGCGATGCCACTTTCAGAGCACGAGCAGCGAGTCCTTGCCGAGCTTGAAGAGTCACTCTCCAAGCAAGATCCCCGTTTCGCAAAGAATGTCCGCGAGACCAACGTGTACTCCCACGGGGGTCGACGAGTGCGATGGGGCATCGCGGGATTCGTCGCGGGACTGTTGATTTTAATTCTCTGTTTTTCGACGAACGTGTTGCTGGGCTTGCTCGGCGTCGCACTGATGTTTGTCTCAGCTGTCATCATCGAGCGAAATGCTCGTCTATTAGGCCGCGCATCGTGGCAGGACATCACCCGTTCTGCTCAAGGTGACGACGGCCGCGCGAACTACGGTCCTCGGACTAGTTCGCTTCGCGACTGGTTGTCGCGTCAGCGCCGCACTCGAGAATGACCGACGCCGGGGACGTGCGCTCCGCGTCCCCGTGTTTGGCCCTGGATATCGGGGCAACCAAAATAGAAGCGGCGATCGTGAGCTCCGACGGAACCATCGAGTTTCGTGACCGACTACTGGTTGCTGACTATACGGACAGTCTCATTGACGCCATTATCACGATGGCTCGCCGATCCGTTGCACACGTACCCGTGCAAACTGTTGGCGTGGGATGTGCCGGACCGATGTCGCGGGGTGGCGCAACGGTGTCGCCATTGAACATCCCGTCGTGGCGTGACTTTCCACTTCGCCACTTACTCGGTGATGGTCTCGGTATCGAGGTGTTCGTCGACGGTGATGCTCGAGCCCTGGCGTTGGCCGAGGGCCAGTTCGGGGCGGCCCAGGGAGATTCGTCGTATCTGTCGATGGTGGTCTCTACGGGAGTGGGCGGGGGAATCGTGATCGACGGACGATTACTCGATGGCGAGTCAGGCAACGCCGGTCATATTGGACATCTCAATGTTGTCACCGATGGCGCCATGTGTTCGTGTGGTGCCTACGGCTGTCTCGAAGCCGAAGCGTCCGGTTGGTCGATTGAGACGCGGACCGGACTTCCCGCGAGTGAAGCGAATCAATTCGTTCGTCAGCGCACGGGTGAACTCGTGGGGCGCGCCGTTGGAACGCTAGCGTCCGTCTTTGATTTCAGTCACTGCTATATCGCCGGCTCGGTGGCGCTCGGTTTCGGCGACGAATTCTTCGAGGTAGTAAACAAGTCAGCGCGAGCGATGGCGATGTTGCCGTACTCGGAGCACTTAGCGATTCGACGTTCGGCACTCGGCGTCAATGGACCGCTGCTCGGTGCGGCCATGGTTGCGTGGCGAGGCGTGTCGTGAGCCCTTATTGGATTCCGGGACTCGGTGCGCACTTACTCCGTCACCCTTCGGACGCCAGCACAGTTTTGCGGGCTGTTTGGCGACTGCGCCGACGTGACTGGTGGCGCCACGCGCCCTTTTTACCGGTCCCGTATCGTCCGTACTGGAACTTTCGACTTACGACGGTCAACGGAACCTCGGGGAAGCTTCCAAGCCCACAAGATGTCGTCGACGCCGCCAAATGGTCATTACTTCAACGAGTCGGGCAATAGGTTTTAGTGATGAGTCGCGTACTTCTCCTCAACGCAACCTTCGAGCCGCTGCAATTAGTGAGTGAACGGCGCGCCGTGGTACTCATGCTGGCCGGTCGTGCCGAACCGATTGTGACGTCGGAGAATCCCGCGGTCTGTCGCTCGGCGACAATCGAAGTGGAGATTCCCGCCATTGTTCGTTTGCACGAAATGGTCAAGTTGCCTACGCGGGTTCGCACGCCGCCGTTGACGAGGCGATCTTTGTTACTTCGCGACTCTTATCGATGCGCCTACTGCTTGGAGCACGCTGACACCATTGATCACGTGGTGCCGAGAAGTCGCGGCGGGGGTCACGTGTGGACGAATGTGGTCGCCGCGTGCCGGCACCACAATATGCAAAAGGGCGACCGCTTACTCGAAGAGATTGGCTGGAGAATGCACTTTGAACCACGCATTCCCGACGGGCCCTGGTGGCGCTGGCGTCACGTACCCGACCCCGATCCGCTCTGGGCGCCGTACCTTCCACGCGCTTCGTGAGCGACATCATTCTCGACCTCTACGACTACGGAGAATTGCGTCGTCGCACCGAGCCCACGATGTTCGTGGTGCGCGTCGAGCGGCCGACGTTGGTCCTCGGAGGTAGTCAGTCCCTAGACGTTATTGACGCCACTCGTTTGGGAACTACGCCACTCGTTCGTCGCCGCGGTGGCGGTGGCCTCGTCTTCTTGCAGCCTGACGATCTTTGGATCGACTGGTGGATCCCGAACAACGACGCTCGCTGGTCGCACGATGTGCACAAGAGCTCACTCATGATTGGCGAATGGTGGCGCGAGTTCCTTCGCCACTACGTCGCGACCGACATCGTCGTCCACACCGGATCGCTCGAAGGAGCTCTGGCGTTTCGACTCGTGTGCTTCGCCGGGCGCGGACCCGGCGAAGTATTCGTCGACGGCCGCAAGGCGGTCGGCGTTACCCAGTGGCGCGTGCGAGAGGGGATCTTCCTGTCATCCGTCGTGCATGCGCACGAATCGGCTGCAATCCTCGAATTCTTGCGGTCCGTGCCCGACGATCTCGCGAAATCTCTTGACCATCAGGTGCTATCTACCCTGGGAATACACAATGTCGACGTCGCTGCGGAGCAGTTGCGGGCTCTCAGCGGACCCTGGCAACTAATCACTCACCAATTGCTCCATTAATCTGGATGTTCGCCGATGGCGAGCACCATCATTGACCGGTCGATGACTCGAGGTCACCGCTTACCATCAAACGTTCTGAAGGGAGCCGAATTTCCTAGTAAGTGGCGTTAAGTGGTGTAGTGTGTCACGAAATGGGGGAAAGTGGTGAATCCAGGAAAGGGCAATGATGTTCGGTTTTGTCGGTCAGTTTCAGCACTCGCTAGACGTAAAGGGCCGACTCATCCTGCCCGCGAAGTTCCGCGCTGAATTTGAACGCGGTGGTCATCTCAGTCCTAATTCTGAGGGTTGTATTGCTCTCTGGACGCCCGGAGAGTTCGCTCGTCAAAGTGATGAACGGCTCGAACAGAGCCGAAATGGTGGTGCACTTGAGCGCCAACAAGTTCGCTATTGGGCCGCAAACTCATCCGACGTCGAGTTTGACAAACAGGGTCGATTCGCACTTCCTCTCGCCATTCGCGAGTACGGACAGCTCACCGGCGACATATTGATCATTGGCGCACTCGACCACATCGAACTTTGGAACCTCTCAATTTACGCGGAGCAGGTGAACGCCGCCGAGCAGCTTTTCAAGCAGGGCAGTAACTAGTGAGGGGAGTCCAACTGCAGTATCGGCCGCGGACCATGCGCAGCCTGGCAATCGTCAAGACGGGCAGAGAATCCTCCTCCGCCCTCTCTCCTGTCTTGACGATTGAAAGGCTGCAGATGGCCCAGGACTATTTCCACCAACCGGTGCTCGTTCGCGAGATAACCGAACTGTTCGCCGGTCAGTCGGCGGGCGTGGTCATTGACGCCACGTTGGGTGGTGCGGGGCACTCGGCGATACTGCTGCGTGCAGCACCACAAGTGCGGATTCTCGGGATAGATCGCGACCCTGATGCGCGCGCAGCCGCGGGGGAGCGATTGACGGAGTTTCCAGAACGATTCCTCGTCGTTGACGCTACTTTCGCCGAACTCGCTGACGTCGTGGCGAGCAACGCCCACTTCATTGGTGATGAGCCGATCGTCGGGATACTCATGGACCTCGGAGTCTCGTCCTACCAGCTCGACGAATCGAGCCGAGGATTTTCCTTTCGTTCCGACGCGCCGCTCGACATGCGAATGGATCCAACGCGCGGGGAGACCGCTGCCGAATTTCTCTCCCACGTGGATCAACACGAGTTCGCTCGCTTACTGCGCAACAACGGAGAAAACCGATTCGCCGGTGCGATTGCGAGGTCGGTGCTGGAACGACAACCAACTACGACCAACGAACTCACCGACGCCGTTGAGCGAGCAGTTCCCATGGCCGCACGACGTCGCGGGCACGTGGCGACTCGAGTGTTCCAGGCACTGCGCATCGCCGTAAATGCCGAAGAGGAGCAACTCGCCGCCGGTCTCGATGCGGCGCTTGATCTTCTCGCGCCCGGAGGGATTCTCGCGGTCATCTCGTATCACTCGGGTGAAGACCGTGTAGTGAAGTCCGTACTACACGAAGCATCCACTGGTGGCTGCCACTGCCCGCCGGCACTCGGATGCGTTTGTGGCGCCGTCGCTCTGGTTTCGGTGGTAAAGGCGAGCGCACTATTGGCTACTGCCGCCGAGATTGAGAGTAATCCGCGCGCTCGCTCCGCTCGACTACGTATTGCCCGAAGGTTGGCGACGTGACGGTCATTAGCTTCCCCCGTCGTGCCGATACGGTTCGCCCCGATCGTCGTGCCACTCGCCGGGTCACTCGCGCGCCCGCTCGCCGACCCGTTCACGTCGCGACGGCTCCGCGACGTCGGGCAATTTCTTCCACGTGGCGTGGCTCGTCAGCGTGGCGAAAATCGGCGATGATTGTTGTTGTGGCTCTCGTCTTGTCGCTTGCGGGCAGCATGGTGGTGGCGAACCGTCAAATTCAACTGCACGCGCTGCAGAGTCAGCTGCTGCAAGATCAGTCCACGTACGCCCAACAGGTGGGCGCCTTGACGCTGATGGCTGCGCCGAGTCAGATCGCCACGCAGGCGGGCGCTCTGCATCTCGGCTTTCCCGTGTCCGAGACCCAAGTCCCTTCTACACCACTTGATAAACCGCTACCGCTACCGAAATTCATTGGTTCGGCACCGGCGACGTCAAGGACGATCCGGTGAGTCAGCACTACACTTCGACGCACTCTCGAACTCGTGTTCAGAGCACCTCAGCGCGCTCCACGGCCGGGGCACCGCGTCGGCTCTTGTTACTGCGGGCGGGCCTCGCGCTGCTGTTTGTTGCTCTTGGTATTCGTCTGTTTTTCCTACAGGTCGTCGACCACGCTCATTACGCCAAACTGTCGGTTGCTCAAACGCTTGTGAGTCTCACAACGACCGCACTCCGAGCAGGAATCTACGATCGACACGGTCAGATCCTCGCTGTCTCGCGACCAACATCACTGGTCATTGCTGACGACTTTCAGATTGCCCACCCAGTAAGCGAAGCCCACGCAATTGCGCCACTCGTCCAGGTACCAGTCAAGACTCTGATTCAGTTACTGTCGGAAAAGAACGGTTACGTTGTCTTGAATAACAAACTCGATCTCACCGCGGGGCGCAAGCTTTCATCGATGGTGTTTCCCGGCATCGTGGTACAAGATTCATCGGTTCGGACGTATCCCAACGGCCCGATCGCGACGTCGGTGGTGGGCGGCATCAATGGATCGGGTGCCGGTTCAGCGGGACTCGAGTATGAGTATCAGTCAATGCTGGCCGGTCAGACCGGCGTTACTAGGGAGTTTGTATCATCGTCGGGGGTGAATCTTCCCGGTTCGCACAGCACCGTAGTGACGAAGGCCAAGCCGGGCGTGGGCCTCGAACTTACGATTGACACATCCCTGCAGTACGTGGCCGAACGGGCCCTCGGGCGTCAACTCGCTGCCACCCAAGCCGTATCCGGTGTGGCGATTGTCATGGACGTGAAGACCGGCGAGATACTCGCTAACGCCTCGCTCGTAAATACTAAAACTAACGCCGGTGTGTTAGGGCCGATCCCCTCGTGGGGGACGGACGTCGCCGGCGTGCCGGGGATTCAACAGACCATCAACAATCTCGCCTTTTTTCAAAATTACGAACCGGGTTCGGTCTTCAAAGTGGTCACGTTTTCCGCGGCGTTGCAAGCCGGCCTCATTACACCGTCGACGGTGTTTGCGGTGCCCAACACGGTGACTGTTGGTGGCCGATTCTTCCACGACGCAGAGCCCCACGCGCTCGAACACCTGACGGCAACCCAAGTGCTCGCACTGTCGTCCAATATTGGTACCTACGAAGTTGGCAAATTGGTGGGCGAGAGCGGTCTGCTGGCCCAAGTGGAGCGACTCGGTTTCGGTCAGACGACGTCGGTAAATTTCCCCGGTGAGTCTTCGGGGCTGCTCGTTAATGCGTCCAACTGGTACGCGAGTGACCAAGTCGCGTTGCCTATTGGTCAAGTTGACGCGGTGCCACCGATTCAAGTGCTCGACGCCTACAACACGATTGCTAACGGCGGGGTCTTTGTGGAGCCCAAGTTGGTGCGTGGTTTTGTTTATTCGAGTGGTGCGCTGAAAGCGACACCCTCGAGCACGCAACGAGTCGCGCTCTCATCGAGCGTTGATGCGACCATGACCAAGATGCTCGAGCAGGTCGTACTCGCCGGTACCGGCACCAACGCGATTATTCCGGGCTACAGCGTCGCCGGCAAAACCGGCACCGCGACGATGCCGTACCCGGGCAAAGACAAACTGCTCATCGGCTCTTACAACGCGAGTTTCGTGGGCTTCGCACCCGCGAATGCACCCGTCCTTTCGATGATCGTGGTCGTCGAACGTCCTCAGACCACAATTTTCGGCGGTTCGGTCGCGGCACCGATCTTTCAACAAGTGATGTCGTACGCACTGCACCACTACGGGATTCCGTCCAACGGAACGGTCGTCAAGCCTCCGTCGGGACCGGGAGTCAGCATCGCATCGGACGTGACCTGATGCAACTGGGCGACATTCTCGACGACCTCACCCTCGATCTCGCGACGAGCAGCCTTGAGATCGATCAGGTCGACATCGACTCACGATTGTGCGTACCGGGCTCGCTGTTCTTCGCGCTGCCCGGTACCACGACGAGCGGTGCACGATACGCGAACGACGCCGTAGCCCATGGGGCGGTGTGCGTCATCGCGAGCGAACGTATTGCGCTCGACGTCCCGGTGGTGGTCGTTCCCGCGTCACAGCTGCGCGCACTCAGCGCGCACGCCAGTGCGACCATTGTGCGCCACCCTGAATCGAAGGCGCAGCTCGTTGGCGTCACGGGTACCAATGGAAAGACGACGGTGACGACACTCGTCGGTGCACTCGCCCGAGGACTCTCGTGGAATGGGGCGAATATTGGGACGCTCACAAGCGAGCGAACGACGCCGGCCGGTCCCGAACTGTTTCGCACGCTGGCCAGTCTCGTCGAATCGTTCAATCCAACTCTGAAAAAATCAGTCATCGCCCTGGAAGTTTCGAGTCACGCCATTGATCAGGAACGCATTCAGGGCCTCGAGTTCAAAGTCGTGGCGTTCACCAATCTTGGTCACGACCATCTGGACTATCACTCGACCATGGAAGCGTACTTCGCCGCCAAATCGCATCTCTTCACCGCCGAGTTTGCTCAGCGTGCGGTGATCTGGGTTGACGACCCCTACGGCGTGCGACTCGCTGCGTCGACCGCCCTGCCCGTAACCGAGGTCGCTCGCGCGGACGCGAGCGAAATTGTTACCTCGTTAACCGGTGCGACCTTCTTCTGGCGTGGCCACCTCGTTAATTCCACTCTGGTCGGCGATGTCAACGTTGACAACGCGCTGATTGCCATGACAATCCTGAGCGTGCTCGGCGCAGACGACGCCGCCATCGCGTCGGCGATGGGCGACGTCGCCTCCGTGCCGGGTCGTTTTGACGTTCTCGAAGGGCACGGTGTGACCGTCGTCGTTGATTACGCCCACACTCCCGAAGGACTTCGTCGGTTACTCGTTGATGTACGCGACATGGTGCCCCGCGGGCGGTTGATTACGGTCTTTGGTTGCGGTGGCGACCGCGATCGCGCGAAACGTCCGGAAATGGGCACCATTGCGTCATCGTTGTCGGACGTAACCATTGTGACCTCGGATAACCCGAGAAGCGAGTCGCCAGATGCCATCATTGATGCAATCATGTTGGGTATTCCTCCAAGTGCGACAGTGAATCGCCAAAGCGATCGCCGTCTCGCTATTGCCCAGGCGGTCGCGACAGCTGCGCCCGGCGACGTTGTGGTGATCGCGGGTAAGGGCCACGAGTCGAGCCAGACCATTGGTGACGTGACGATGCCCTTTGATGATCACGTGGTGGCCGTCGAGGTGTTGCGATGAGGCCGCCGTGCTGAGTTTGATGGAATCGGGTGGAGTTGGGTTCCTCTGTTCGCTGCTGCTCACACCACTGTGGATTCGCTACCTTCGCAAGCACTCGCTTGGTCAGCGCATCAGAGAGGACGGTCCCGCCACGCACCACGTGAAGGCCGGCACGCCCACCATGGGTGGTGTGATCATCGTCTTGGCGGCCGTCGCGGGCTATTTCATGGGACACGTCGGTACGTCGATTGTCTTCACGCGCAGCGGACTACTAGTTATTTCGGTGGTTATTGCGTCGGGATTTCTAGGGTTTCTTGACGACTACCTCGGTATAAAGAATGCCCGCAACCTCGGACTCCACAAGCGCGGCAAGTTGGCCGGGCAGTTGTTGATCGCCGCAGCCTTCGCGGTTTTGTCCGTTAGATGGGTGCACACGTCAACCAACCTTTCGTTCACGCGTGCGTCGCTCCCTGGTTGGCACCTCACGTCGATTGGCTGGGTCTTGTTCGCAATGTTCGTGATTATTGGAACGTCGAACGCCGTCAATCTCACCGACGGTCTTGACGGCTTGGCGGCCGGTTCCGCGACCTTCTGTTTCGGTGTCTTGTCCATTATTGGGTACTGGGAGTTCCGTCACTTCAAGATCTATCACTTGGGCGCGGCGCTGGATATTGGCCTCGTCGCGGTGGGACTTGTGGGGGCCTGTTTGGGTTTCCTCTGGTGGAACGCGGCACCGGCTCGCATCATCATGGGTGATACGGGCTCGCTCGCCGTCGGCACTGGTCTCGGAGCGATATGTCTCTTGATGAATCTCGATCTCTTGCTCGTGGTGATTGGTGGACTCTTCGTCGCCGTCACCGCGTCGGTGATTATTCAAGTAGTGAGTTTTCGTCTCTTTAACCGGCGCGTCTTTCTAATGGCGCCACTCCATCATCACTTTGAACTTCGCGGATGGCCAGAGATAACAATAATTGTTCGGTTCTGGATTCTGTCCGGACTTCTCGCGATGCTCGGGCTTGGAATGTTCTACGGCGACTTCTTGAAGATTGCGAAGGTTGTGTGATGGCGTCGGAACGCGGTGAAATGTTCGGGTTTTTTCATGCGTTGCCGCGCGGTAACGCGAACGCACGAGTTCTCCTTCTCATCACCACCTTGCTCGTGACGTTTGGCACCATCGCGGTCGCCTCGGCGAGTGAGGGTCAGGCGGCGGCCAATGGTGGAAGCACCTATTCGATCATGCTGCACGATATAATTTTCTTGGGATTTGGAATATTTGCGCTGTACGTCATGGCCCGGGTGCGCCTGGAGCGATTGGTGAAAAGCGCCCCTATGTTGATTGTGGTCGGTCTGGTCTTGCTGCTCGCCGTCAAGGCCGTGGGCGTTACTTCAAACGGTGGCAAGCGTTGGCTTAATCTTCACGCGATCTATCTGCAGCCCTCAGAACTATTTAAACTCGCGACGGTCGTCTTTATAGCGTGGGTCGTCCTACAACAGCACAACGAAATTGGCCAATGGAGGAAACTGGCACTTTGGACGATGCCGGTCATCGCGGGCGTGGGACTCGTCGTCATTGAACCCGACATTGGAACTTCGTCGGTCATCTTGATGATCGCTTTTTCGATGCTCGCGATTGGCGGACTATCGCGCCAGTTGCTCGTACGAATCGCGCTCGTCGGTATTGCAGTTTTTGGTGCTTATATGGCCTACAAGCCCTATTCGGCGAAGCGGTTTTTTTCGTTTCTTCACCCGAACTCGGACCCTCTCGGTAGTGGGTATCAACTCCTGCAGTCGCGTATTGGTATTGGCGCGGGTGGCCCTACCGGCATCGGTCTGGGTAACAGTCGCGCAAAGTGGGGTCTGCTGCCCAATCCCCACACCGACTTCATTTTCTCGGTGATTGGCGAAGAGCTTGGTCTGATTGGCACACTTCTCGTGATTGGACTCTTCGTTGCGTTTCTGTTCGCCTCCATTCATATTGCTCAGAAGTGCACGAACCAGGTGTATCGGCTCATCGTCGCGGGTATCACCACGTGGATCTGTGTCGAAGCAGTGATCAACATTGCGTCGGTAGTGGGATGGTGGGCCGTGACGGGAATTCCGTTGCCTTTCTTCTCGTACGGGGGCACGGCCCTCATTACCGAACTCGCGGCCGTGGGGCTCCTCTATAACATCGCCCACGACATCAGCCGATCCGGTGACGTGACTATTCGAGTTCATCGCGCGCTGCCCGCGCGCACCGTGAGTGCTCGCAGGCCCGCCGCGCGTCCCCCGTCACGCCAACCCGTACGTCACGACGCTCGTCGCGAGTACTAATGGCCGGTCCCATCGTCATCACCGGCGGCGGAACCGGTGGCCACATCTTTCCGATGCTGGCGGTCGCGGAGCAGTTGCGAGCCCGAGGAATTGCAGCCAGTGAACTGCGATTCGTGGGAAGTCGTCGGGGCCAAGAGGCGACGCTGCTCGCCGCTAACGAGGTGGCGCTCACCCTGTTGCCGGGGCGAGGGATACGACGTTCCCTCTCGCCCTCGGCGGTCGTCGAAAATGTGGGAGCGGGTGCTGGGTTGGTCACGGCGGTGCTCGTCGCTCTCGTGAACGTTCGTAGGTGGCGACCGTCGGTCGTCGTGTCGCTCGGCGGCTACGCGTCGTTCGCGGTCGCACTGGCCGCGGCACTGTGGCGACGACCGCTCGTCCTCGTCGAGCTCGACGCGACCACCGGTGCCGCCCACCGACTCCTCGGCCGGTTTTCCACCGCGCGCTGCAGCGCCTTTCCCTCCGACGAACCCAACGCGATATTGACCGGCGTGCCGCTGCGCGAAGTTGTCGTGGCGATCGACCGTTCGACGGCGGCGCGACGTGTCGCTCGGGCTACGGCTGATCCGAAAATTGACGACCGGCGACTGGTGATTGTGGTGATGACGGGTTCACTGGGATCAACGACGGTCAATCGCGCGGTATGCGATCTGGCGGCACGCTGGTCCGACCGCACCGATCGGACGCTCATTCACGTCACGGGACGACGCGACTACGAAGCAGTGATGGGCGCGCGCCCGCCAACACGCCGTCTCGATTACCGCGTCGAAGAGTTTGGCGATATGGCGCAACTTTGGGCAATCGCTGACGTCGCGATCTGTCGAGCTGGCGCGACGACAGTCGCCGAACTGACGGCGCTGGCCATTGCGTCGGTGCTCGTACCCCTGCCCGGTTCGCCCAGCGATCACCAGTTGAAGAATGCCCAAGCCGTCGAGCGCGTAGGCGGCGCGTTGATTCTGAACGATCATGACTGCACCGGCGCAAAGCTTGACGAGATTCTCAGCGCGATGACTGAACCGTCAACGCTCGACGCCATGAGCAGAGCGGCCGCCACCCTGGGGCGACGTGACGGGGCGAGTTCGATTGCCCGCGTGGTACTTGACGTGAGGGCTGGACGATGAGCATTTTGCAGATTGGCACTCGGGTCCACATCGTGGGCATCGGGGGAGCGGGCATGAGCGGACTCGCGCGACTCCTGCTCGAGATGGGCGCGAAAGTCAGCGGTTCCGATGCAGTGTCGTCACCGATCCTCGACGAGTTGCGCGCCTTGGGTGCGAAGATTGTGGTCGGCCATTCACCGCGTAACGTCATCGACGCCGACGTGGTGCTGTGGTCGCCGGCGATTGGCGCGGACAACGCTGAGTTGGTCGCCGCCAAGGCGAATGGGTCGACCTTACTGTCGCGCGCCGAGGCGCTCTCTGAGTTGGGCGAGTTGCGACGGATCATTGGTTTTACTGGTACCCACGGCAAGACCACGGCGACGTCAATGATGGTCCAGGTAATGGCCGCGAGTGGCGTGGACGACGGACGTCTCTTGGGCGCCAACGTGCTCGGCGTCGGCGCCAACGGTCACTGGGGAAGGGGTGACCTCATTCTTGAAGTCGACGAGAGTTACGGCACGTTCGCGTTGCTCACGCCCTACGCGCTCGGACTACTCAACGTCGACGTGGATCATCTGGACCACTATGGTTCGCTCGTCGCACTCGAAGCCGCCTTCACTCGATTGCTCAATCGGGTGCGAGGTCCGCTCGTTGTCTGGGTCGAGGACCCCGGCGTGGGGCGTGTGGTGGCGGGCGCGACTCGCAACTTTGTGCGCGTGGGTACCGGGGACACC